>JARLJM010000001.1 GCA_031291185.1 Parasulfuritortus sp.
ACGATACCCTTGGAACCCATGCCGGCCTCGGTCAGACCGAGATGCAGGGCGTAATCGCAGCGCGCGGCCAGATCGCGGTAGACCCGGATCAAGTCCTGCACGCCGGACAGTTTGCAGGACAGGATGATCCTGTCGCCAGCCAGTCCCAGTTCCTCGGCCCGTGCGGCAGACTCCAGCGCCGAAGCGATCAGCGCATGGCGCATGACGTCCACAGGCTCATGCGGATTTGACCGCTTGCCGTTCTCGTCCATCATCCTGGCCAGCAATTCCTGATCCAGGCTGCCCCAGTTGACGCCGATGCGGACCGGCTTGTCGTATTTGCAGGCGAACTCGATCAGGGTGGCGAACTGGTCGTCGCGCTTGGCGCCGCGCCCGACATTGCCCGGATTGATGCGCAGCTTCGCCAGCGCCTCAGCGCACTCCGGCACCTGGGTCAGCAGTTTGTGGCCGTTGAAATGGAAATCGCCGATCAGCGGCACAGTGCATCCTTGCGCATCGAGTCTTTCCCGAATGACCGGCACCGCTTGCGCCGCTTCCAGCGTGTTCACGGTCAGGCGGACCAGCTCGGAACCGGCCTGCCACAAGGCATGGACCTGGGCGACCGTGCCGACTACGTCGGCGGTATCGGTGTTAGTCATCGACTGCACGACCACCGGCGCTCCACCCCCGACCGGGACCCCCCCCACCAGGACGCGCCGGGTGGGACGACGAACGATAGGCTGTATCATTCCAGTGTCAACCTTGCCACCTTGGCGCCGATGTAGGGGTGCAGATCGACGGGTTTCTCGTCATAGCTCAGATTCACATGCACCGCATTGCCAACCACCAGTTTCAATGGCGGCACACCACGCACGGTCATTTGCTCCCCGGCGTGCAGCAGTCGGGAGGTGTGCTTCTGATCGGCAGAGACAATCTCTATCCAGGCATCTTCATCCTGTGCCGTCAGATGCACGGCGTGACCAGCACCGGGAGCGGCATCGCTCTCATTCGTACCCTGGGCGGCGGGCTGAAGCTTGACCGGTGCCGGGGGCGTCACTAGAGCCGCACCGGCAGCAGCATTGTCCACGGGGGGCACGACAGTTGGCTGCACAGGAGACTGGGGCGGCATCGGCGTCGCCTGGGCCGCCGCCGCGGCCGGCGGTTGTACGGCCTGGACAGGAGCCGGCTGGACAGGCAAGGCCTGGGGCGATGGCAATGGAGCAGAAACCACGGGAGACTGGACCTCGCTGGTCAGATAAGCGTCCTCGCCCTGCCGAAGCCAGCTATACAGCGCGGCCACCAGCGCCATGAACAACAGCAGCCCGGCGATCGGCAGCAGTAGCCAGCGCCGCACTGACGAAGAGCGGAATACGAGATCCTCGGAGGGAGCCGTAATGGCCGCGCTGGGTTCAGTGGCCGGCTCGGAAATACCAGGCAGGTTATCGGCAGGCAACCCGAGCAGACGAGCATAATTCCGGGCGAAGCCGCGCACGAACACGGCAGCCGGCAAGGCACTGACATCTTCCGCTTCAAGTGCCTCGATCTGGCGCGGGGTCAGCTTCAGTTTTTCCCCTACCTCGGCAACCGACAAGCCTTTGGCCACCCTGGCATCTGCCAGCATGCGGCCGAATCCCTGGCCAACCTCTTCACTCACTGCTTGCCTCCCTGCATGTCATATTGGCCGCTCAGCAGCCAGGCCGTTTCTTGTGACTCTGGATAGCGTCGGCGCAACTGGGCACCATATTCCGCTTCCGCTTCACGATTCCCGGCCTTGCGCTCGACCCGGACCCCAAGCCACAGACCCGCTGCATCGAGACCATCCTGCCCATCGGCCTGGCTCAGCAGGGAACGGGACACAGCAATATTGCCGCGTCGAAACTGAATCTCGGACAGCGTGACCAGTGCCTGGGGCTGATTGGGCGCCCGCACCAGCGCCCGGTTGGAGAAACGTTCTGCTTCATCCAGATTGCCCATGCGCAGGGCACACTGGCCGGCATTGGCAAGGGCCTTTTCCGGCGTTGCATAGAGCGGGTTTTTCCAGGCCAGTTCAAACTGGCTCAAGGCATCGTTGTAACGCCGGCGCTCGCACAGAAAGTAACCAAAGTTGTTATGCGCTTCCGAATACTGCGGAGCCAGATCGATCGCGTGGCGGTAATTCTCCTCGGCTTCCCTGTCTTCGAGCAGCGCGCCATGCAGCAAGCCCAGCATGTTGTAGGCCGGCGCATAGGAATTGTCCGCCTGCAACGCCTCTCTCAACTCCTGCAAAGCCACCGAGTACTGACGCCGGGAATAATACTGTGCCGCCAGTTCGGTATGCACCCGGGCGCGGCTGTTGGTCGACTCGAGCGCATCGGAATCCTTGCCCTGAGGATTCCGCTGTGGCGAGTTCTGAGCGCAGGCGCTCAGCAGCAGCATCAGGATCAGAAGTAAAAATCGGCTTTTCATGCTGGCACCTCCATCCGTTTTATGACACGTCGGCTCTTGTCCTGCACCTGGCCGGCCAATTGACCGCAGGCAGCATCGATATCGTCGCCCCGCGTCTTGCGGGTCGTGGTAATGACACCCTCCGCCATCAGCCGGGAAGCAAAGGCCCGCACCTGCTCACGGGGCGAACGGCGGTAACCCGAGTCCGGGAAAGGGTTGAACGGAATCAGGTTGAATTTGCAGGACACGCCGCGGGTCAGTTCAATGAGTTGCTCGGCGTGCTCGGGCTGGTCGTTGATGCCATCGAGCATGACGTACTCGAAGGTAATGAAATCGCGCGGTGCCTCTTCCAGATAGCGGCGACAGGCTGCCATCAATTCTTTCAAGGGGTACTTGCGATTGATCGGTACCAGTTCGTCGCGCAATGCGTTGTTTGGCGCATGTAACGATACTGCCAAGGCAACCGGCATGTCGGCACGCAGCCGATCCATCGCCGGCACGATCCCGGAGGTGGATACCGTCACCCTGCGCCGGGACAGACCATAGGCATGGTCATCCAGCATCACGGACAAGGCCGCGATGGTGTTTTCGTAGTTAAGCAGTGGTTCGCCCATCCCCATCAGGACCACGTTGGAGATGATGCGTTCCCCCTTGGGATCGCGGCCGAGTTGTTTGTTGGCCCACCACAACTGGCCGAGTATCTCGGCCACAGTCAGGTTGCGGTTGAAGCCCTGCCGACCGGTCGAGCAGAAGCGACACTCCAGCGCGCAACCGACCTGGGTCGAGACGCACAAAGTGCCACGATCCCCTTCGGGAATGAAGACGGTCTCGACGTGATTGCCGGGGCCGACTTCCAGTAGAAACTTGCGGGTGCCATCCTCGGAGGCTTGCTCCTTGAGCAGCACCGGCGGTCGAATCTCGGCCAGTTCCTGCAACTTGGCGCGCAGGCTTTTGGCCAGATCCGTCATCTGCTCGAAATCCTCCGCGCCGAAGTGGTGCAGCCAGCGCAGCACCTGCTTGGCGCGGAAGGGCTTCTCGCCGATCTCCTGAAACCAGTCGGTGAGTCCCTTGAGATCGAAGTCGAGCAGATTGACGGTCAATGCAAACTCAGCGGGAGTAGATCTGGTGGCCGGGGAAGAAATAGGCGATTTCCACGGCGGCCGTTTCAGGCGCATCGGAGCCATGCACGGCATTGGCGTCGATGCTCTGCGCGAAGTCGGCGCGGATGGTACCCGGCTCGGCCTTCTTGGGATCGGTGGCACCCATCAGCTGGCGGTTCATGGCGATGGCGTTCTCGCCTTCCAGGACCTGGACCATGACCGGGCCGGAGATCATGAACTCGACCAGATCGTTGAAGAAGGGACGACCCTTGTGCACGGCATAGAAGCCTTCGGCCTCTGCACGGGACAGGTGGATCATCTTGGAAGCGATGATCTTCAGGCCATTGGATTCGAAGCGGCTGTAGATCTTGCCGATCACGTTCTTGGCGACGGCGTCGGGTTTGATGATGGAAAAGGTGCGTTCGATTGCCACGTTTGATTCTCCGGAAAGTCGTTTGACGAAGTTGAAAAAGCTGGAAAAAGACTGCGAAAAATAGCACGAAAACCCTTTAAAATAAAGGCAGTTCGATGACAGCGAGGAGAGTGACTTGGCCGAGGAAAGCACCGTCCCGGAGGACAGCGGCGACATCCGCAGAAAGGCCTTCGTCCGCCTCGGCATCGCGGCCGTGGTGACCGCACTGGCCCTCGGTGGCCTCTGGTGGCTGGACAACAGCGGCAAACCAGATTCCAAGCCCAAGCCTGCCGCCCCCTCCCCCATCGTTGCCGCGCCGACCCAGCCTCCGCCAGCGGAACCCAAGCCAGTCGAGACACCGCAACCCACGCCGGCACCGGAAATCCCGGAACCTCAGCCGCCTGAGGAGGCTGCCGCCCCGGCTACGCCACCGCCGCCGCCAGCCATCCACCCGGCTCAAATGTCCCATGCCGTGCACACGCCGGCACAGACGCCGCATCAATCCAGCCGGCAAACCTCACCAGCACTACAGATCCAACCCGTTGCGCCGATCGCAAAACCCGCTCCGGCCAACCCGGTTCCGGTTCAGACGGTGTCAAATGGCCGCTACGCCGTCCAGGTCGGCGTCTTCTCCAACCCTGCCCATGCGCAGGAACTGGTCGATCAGCTAAACAAGCAGGGCATTCACGCCTACGTCGAAACCCGTGTCCATGTCGGACCGTTCGCCAACCGCGCCGAGGCCGAAAAGGCACAGGCTGCACTGAAAAAACTCGGGATCACGGGTCTGATCGGGCCGTCGGCTGCCATGAAATAAGCCAGCCTGGTTCGCCCGGTCCGGCCTGAAACGCACAGTCGACTCCGATTCCGGCCACCCAGACGGGGTGCCCTTCGATCAGCAACAACGGCAACCGCAGCCGCTCACCCGGCGGCAAACCCGCCTCGCGGAGCAGGTTTTTCAAAGTTCTTCGGGGCCGGCGACAGTCGGGTTTCAATTTTTCCCCGCCTTCGCGCCAGGCCACCAACACTCCCTGTGCCGGCAGTTTGTCAGCCGCCAATCCCTCGCCCACCGTTGCCAGAAACACCAGCCGGCCATAGCCCGCCAGGCACAATTCAGATTCGCCGCACCAGAGCCATTGCCCAGTTACCGGGCCGGCATCCGCCACCAGGCTGATGCAGCCACGATGTCGGCGCAGCACCCTGCCGCCCCAGTACCCGGTTGGCTGACTGTCCTGTCTCGCACCCAACAACTGGCTCAGCAGTTCATCGAGATGGGCGGCATAGGGCGCCACACCGGTCTGCTCCCGTAACCAGAAACGCAGCAGATTCCTGGCCCGCGCCGGCGTCAGCCCACCCAAAACGGCAAGATCGAGTCCTTCATCATTCAGGGCTCCAGCGCAATCCAGCCTAGCCAGATCGTCCAGCAAATCGGCACTTTCGGCCAACCGGGTCGCCGTGCGCGCCAGCACTTCGCGGCAGGCTGGAAAGCGTGATTCGAGTTCCGGCATTACCTTGCCACGCAGCCAGTTCCGGGTCAGCGACCTATCGGCATTGCTCTCGTCATCGATGTAGGCCAGCCCAAGGGCCGCAGCATGGCTGTACAACGCCTCCCGCGTCGTTCCGAGCAAGGGTCTCAACAGACGCGCCTCATTCAAGGAACGGTCTTCGGACATCGCGGACAGGCCATGCACGCCGGCGCCACGCAATAGCCGCAGCAGCAGTGTCTCAGCCTGATCGCCGGCGTGATGCGCCACCAGAATGAAATCCGCCGACTGTTCGGCGAACACGGCATAACGGGCTTCGCGCGCCGCGGCTTCCAGTCCCTGGCCATCGACCACGATGTCGACCTGGCGCACTTGAATAGGTACGCCAAGCCGGTCGCAAATCGACTGACAAGCGGCGGCCCAGTCATCGGCATGGAGTGACAGACCATGATGGACATGCACGGCACTCAGCCGGAAATTCAGGGTAGCGCGCAAGCCGGCTAGAAGGTGGAGCAGGACAGTGGAATCGAGTCCGCCGGAATAGCCCAGACAGAGCCGGGCATCAGGGAACAGACGTGGAGCGAGAAAATCCCGGACCCGACCGGAAAGGTCAGCGGGCCCGGGTTTCCTTGAATTTGCCATAGCCCATCAGGCGGGCATAACGCGCATTGAGCAATGCATTCAGAGGCTGCTCACGAAGGTCGGACAAGGCGGCGACCAGTGCGTCGCGCATGTTTTCCATCATGGCATCGGGATTCCGGTGGGCCCCGCCCAGCGGTTCGCTGATGATCTTGTCGATCAGGCCCAGTGACTTCAGCCGGGGCGCCGTAATCCCCAGCGTTTCGGCCGCCAGCGGCGCCTGCTCGGCGCTCTTCCAGAGAATGGAGGCGCAACCTTCGGGAGAGATGACCGAGTAGGTGGAATATTGCAGCATCTGGACCACGTCGCCGACCCCGATCGCCAGGGCACCGCCGGAGCCGCCTTCACCGATCACGGTGCAGATCACTGGCGTCTTCAGTTCGGCCATGACGTAGAGATTCCGGGCGATGGCCTCGGACTGGCCACGTTCCTCGGCGTCGATTCCGGGATAGGCACCGGGCGTATCGATGAAGGTCATCACCGGCAACTGGAATTTCTCGGCCAGGCGCATCAGGCGCATGGCCTTGCGATAGCCCTCGGGCCGAGGCATGCCGAAATTGCGGTACTGCCTATCCTTGGTATCGCGACCTTTCTGATGGCCGATCACCACTACCGGGTCGCCCTGGAAGCGGGCCAAACCACCGATGATGGCCGGATCGTCGGCGAAGGCGCGGTCGCCATGCAGTTCCTCGAAATCGGTGAACAGCGCGGCGACGTAGTCCAGCGTATACGGCCTCTGGGCATGACGAGCCACCTGGGATATCTGCCAGGCATTGAGCTTGGCGTAGATATCCTTGGTCAGTGCCGCACTCTTCTTCCTGAGCCGGCCGATTTCCGGCGTCAGGTCGACGGCAGTTGCTTCGCCTTCGCCCTCTTTCTCCTCCGAAACTTCCAGCAGACTTTCGATCTTGGCTTCAAGTTCGGCAATAGGCTGTTCGAATTCCAGGAAACTGATCTTCATCGCGCTAAATCCACATTGATGAGGGGGCGCATTGTACCCCGCCCGCCCGATCAGTGGTGATGGCCATGATCATGATGATGCCCCTCTGGCCCGTGCACATGGCCATGGGCGATTTCCTCGGCACTCGCCGCGCGGACACCCTCTACCCGGCACTGCACCCGCAGGCCATGACCGGCCAGGGCATGGTTGCCGTCGACTACCACTTTGCCATCGGCCACATCGGTCACGGTGTAAAGCATATGGTGATGGCCGTCATTGCTGACACCCTCGAACTGCTGGCCGATTTCCACACCGGGCGGAAACTGGTCGAGATCTTCCATGCGAACCAGTTCGGCATCGTACTCGCCGAAGGCATCGTCCGGCTCCAGCACGATGTCAGCCTCGGCTCCGGTCGTCTTGCCTTCCAGCACCTCTTCAAGTTTGGGAAAAATACCGTCGTAGCCACCGTGCAAGTAGGCTGCCGGTGCATCGGACGGCGCCTCCTCGATCAATTCGCCCTGCAATGTGGTGAGCCGATAAGACAGCATGACCACCGTATCCTTGGCAATAAGCATTCATATCCCCTTGGTGAGTTGCAACACATCGGCCGCATGACCCTTGGCGGCAACGCCATAGAGCGCGTGCCGGATCACGCCCTTGCGGTCGATGACAAATGTGGAACGCTGGACGCTATCGCGCATGACGCCATCCACTTCTTTCCGGACCATCACGCCGAAGTCCCTGCAGGCCTGAAGTTCCTTGTCGGCCAGCAAGCGTACGCTGATACCGTGCTTGTCCCGGAATGCTCCGTGACTGATGCAGTCGTCTCTGGATACACCGAGAACAACCCAGCCCAGTCTGGAAAAGTCAGCCTCCAGATCGCTAAACTCGATGGCTTCGACCGTGCAGCCGGGCGTATTATCCCGGACATAAAAATACAGCACCACATTTTGTTCATTTCTGTAATCGGATAACCGGACGATCTCCATATCCGCATCCGGCAGTTCGAAATCCGGCGCCATATCGCCCGGTTTCAGCATATTGACCTCATACCATTGTGTGGGACACAGACAAATTATATGAGCCGAGCCATGACTAAACGCAATCGCGTCCGCAAGACATTTGCCGTACCCGAACTCAAGACCCTGCTGGGCGGCATCTCACCACGTCAATTCTTCGCTGAATACTGGCAGAAGAAACCCCTGCTGGTCCGCCAGGCCGTACCCAATCTGGACCAGGTTCTAGATGGCCAGGGGCTCTTCGATCTGGCCTGTCAGGAGGATGCAGAGAGCCGGCTGGTACGACCCGTACGCGGCAACTGGCAACGCCAGCTTGGCCCCTTCGAACCTGAACAACTCGCATGTCTGCCGAAGAAGGACTGGAGCCTGCTGGTCTCCGGCGTAAACATGCTGGTCCCGGAAGGCGATGCCCTGCTCAACGCCTTCAACTTCGCCCCCTACGCCCGCCTGGATGACCTGATGGTGAGCTTCGCTCCACCCGGCGGTGGCGTCGGCCCCCACTTCGACTCCTACGACGTATTCCTGATTCAGGGCCTGGGTCGGCGCCGCTGGGAGATCAGCGGGCAGGACGATCTGGAACTGGTCGACGATTGTCCTCTCCGCATTCTGAAACGGTTCCGGGTCGATCAATCCTGGGAACTGGAAGCGGGCGACATGCTTTACCTGCCGCCCAAATACGCGCATAACGGCGTGGCCCTGACCGACTGCATGACCTGGTCGATCGGCTTCCGTGCCCCCAGCGCGCAGGAAATGGCGACCGAATTCCTAGTCTATATGCAGGACAGCGTCTGCATGGACGGCCTCTATGCCGATCCAGACCTCGGTTATTCCAGGCAGCCGGGCAAGATTCCCGGCCTGATGGTGGACCGACTCAAGGACATGATCCGCGCTATCCGCTGGACCGACCATGACATGGAAGACTTCATCGGCCGTTATCTAAGCGACCCCAAACCCAACGTATTCTTCGAACCGCCGGCACGACCCGCCAGTTTCACCCGGTTTCACAAACTCACCTGCGAACGTGGCCTGAGCCTCGATGCCCGATCCCGCATGCTCTACCTTGGCAGGATTTTCTTCGTGAACGGTGAGCGACTGGAAGCCGAACAGGAAATTCGCCCCAAACTGCGTCAATTGGCCGACCAGAGACAACTGCCCCCGGCCGCTTTCGACGAGGTCTTTACCAGCCTGTTGTATGAATGGTACAGGGCGGGTTACCTACAAACAGGCCGGTAACGCTTGGCGATAAGGTCCGCACAGTGTCCAGGGCCGTGTTGCGAGTGGCACCGACCGTCTTTTCAGGACATAAAAACCAGCTTAATCCTGGCATTAGCCCGGTGTTTTGCTAGAATGGCACACGCGATGGTTCTGGAGGCTCACGCTTTCATGACTGCGTAAAACAGTTGATCAACTTTACAGTTAAGGAAACTCAAAATGAAATATTCCGTCCTGCTCGCCGTCCTGTTGGCCCTGGGTCTGTCCGCTTGTGGCAAGAAAGAAGAAGCCGCTGCTCCCGCTCCTGAAGCTGCTGCTCCTGCTCCCGCTGCTCCTGCCGCCCCCGCTGCTGATGCCGCTCCCGCTGCTCCTGCCGCCCCCGCTGCTGATGCCGCTCCCGCTGCCCCGGCCGCTCCCGCTGCTGATGCCGCTCCCGCTGCCCCGGCCGCTCCCGCCAAGTAATTCGTTACTTGCGGAAAGAAAAAGCCAGCCTTCGGGCTGGCTTTTTTATCGCAGCAAGAATCCGGTCAACCGCTCCATCGCCTCGCCAATCCTGGCATCATCGGTCGTATAGGCGAAACGCACATGGCTCCCTGCCACGTGACTACCGAAATCCACACCCGGCGTAATCGCCACTCCTGCCTGCCTTAACAAATCTGCCGAGAAACGCTCGGCATCATCCGAAAACTGCTCGATTCCGGCATATACGTAAAACGCTCCCTGCGGCCGTACAGGAATGCTGAATCCCAGACGTTCCAGCGCTGGCACCAGACCATCCCGCCTCTGGCGCAATATCGCCTTGCGTATTTCCAGAATTGCGCGGGTTTCCTTGCCGAAGGCGGCCAGAGCGGCGTATTGGGCCGGCGTCGGCGCCGCCAGAAAGATGTTCTGGGCCAACCGGTCGATTCCCGGCATGATGCCCTCTGGCACGACCAGCCAACCTAACCGCCAGCCGGTCATCTGCCAGTATTTCGAAAAACTGTTGATAACGATCACATCGTCGCCCAGGCTAGCCGCGCTGGGCGGCGATGTCTCATAAACCAGTTCGTGGTAGATCTCGTCGACGATCAACCAGCCGCCTTTCTCCCGGACTACGGCATGGATGGCCTGCAACTCAGCGTGAGCGATGACCGTTCCAGTTGGATTGGCCGGATTGGCGATCAGCACGCCACGGGTTCGTTCCCGCCAGTTTCGTCGCACGGCTTCGGCAGTCAGTTGGAATCCCGTCCCCGGCCCAACCGGAATGGCCACGCCCCTGGCCTCGACCAGACGGGCAAAATGGCGGTTGCAGGGATAACCCGGGTCGGCCAGCAGGATTTCATCACCGGGGTCGAACAGTGCGGCCATCGCCAGCAGAAGTGCGCCTGATGCCCCCGGCGTCACCGCGACACGCCGGGCCGAAACACGAACGGAGTGGCGTTCGGCGTAGTAACTGGCGATGGCTTCACGCAACTCGGGCAATCCCAGAGACGGAGTGTAATGGGTCAGTCCGTCACGCAGGGCACGGATTCCGGCTTCGACGATGGGCGCCGGGGTCGGAAAATCCGGTTCACCGACTTCCAGGTGGACGATATCCCGCCCCCCAGCCTGCAGCGCCTTGGCCTGGGCCAGGATATCCATGACCCGGAAGGGTTCGATGTCGGCAAGACGCGACGCGACACGCTGGCGACTCGGATCGAGTTTAAATTCCGTCATTGTTACCACTCAAACTATCCAAAAGTTATAGAAAACCCAACTTATAATATGGCCATTCCGTACATGGTCCACCCAAATACTGATGCACCGCATTAAATCGCCTTGCCAACAAGCTCGTATAACGTGTCTGGCCATGGCGGCACTGCTTTTTGGCTGCCTCGTCCCATCGACCAACGCAGAAACCGTGACGAAGGCGCTACGCATCGGCGTACTCTACTGGTCAATGAACATTCCCGGCCAGGTCGCCATGCGCCAGGGACTGGAAGCGGAAACCGCGCGCATCAATCGCAATGCAAAATCCAATGGTTCGGCCAGGGTCGAATTGCTGGCCCGCGTGGCGGGCGACGGCGCTGCCGGCATCCAGCGCCAGATCGGGCAAATGACCGAACTGATCAGGCTGCATCCGGACGTCATTATCGTCCAGCCTACCGACAATGCGGCTCTGGCCGGACCACTCAGGGCGGCCAACCGTGCCAACATTCCGGTGGTTGCCTATGACCAGTACATCAGCGGCGGCAAGCTGGCGGCTTACGTCACGTCGGACAACTACCAGGCCGGTTTCCTTGACGGCGAATACATCGCATCGCTGTTTCCAGATGACCGGCAGGTCGGGCTTGTCCTGGTCGAATACCCGCATGTTTCATCCACGGTGGAACGCCTGGACGGCTTTCTTGACGCACTCAAGGAGAACAGCCAGTCCTTCCGCATCCTGAAGACCTACGAAGCAGTACAGCCCGACGAAGGCCGGCGCGCCGGTGAAGCCATCCTGCGCGATTTCCAAAAACCGGGCAGCGTAAATGCCATTTTCACCGTCAACGATGGTGGAGGACTGAGCATGGTCGATGTCCTGACCAAAGCCGGGCGCAGTGAAATCGCGGTCGCCAGCATCGACGGCGACCCCAAATCGGTAGCCAACATCCGTGCCGGCCGCCTGACCCGAATCGACTCCGCACAGTTCTGCGGCCCGCTCGGTGCCGAAGCCATGAAGGCCGCCTACGCCATCGCCACCGGCAAACCCATTGCACAGCACACCCTGGTACCGGTTTTTCCCATTACAGCTGATACCCTGCCCCGCTACCCTGGCTGGCTGGGCCCTATTCCACAGCCCTTCAAGAAGCCATGGCCAGCTCGTCAACCCAACTGGGAAGGAAATATGCGAGCAGTAGAATGACCGGCGATATGGAAAACCCGCTCGACTTCAGCAATGTCGACCGCCGCCTTGCCCTCACCTTCGGCGGTCTGATCCTGGCCCTGATGGTCATTGTCCTGCTGGCGGGCGGACTTTATCTGCGCGGCGTCATGGAGCGCGAAGAAGACAAGCTGGCCAAGCTACTGGCTGGCGTACTGGCCGAATCGGTCAACCGGGTCAGTTTCTCAGGCAAATACCAGGCCAGACTGCTGCTTGAAGAACTGAAATCGGAACACCCCGAAATCCGCTATCTGCTGACCAGCGACCCGGGCGGCCACATTCTGGCGCACAGCGACCCGACGCTCAACGACAAGACTCTGGACCCGGTTTCCCTGGCAATCAGCCGCGAGGTTCTGAAAAACAACAGCTATTACACCCGCACCTTGACGTTGAATGGCGAATCCATCCGCGAAGTGATGCTGCCTTATCGGGGCGGCTACGACAACAAGAAAATCGGGGTAATCCAGGTTGGCCTGTCACAGCAGGCGCGCGATAAGGCCCTGCATCAAGGTCGGCTCTACATCGCCACGCTGGCGCTCCTGCTGATGGTGATCGGCGCTTATATCACCCGCACCCTCAGCAGCCGGTTCGGCCGACCGATCAAGCAACTGGCGGCCGACATGGCGGCCACCCTGCAGGCCATTCCCGACCTCATGTTCGAGGTCGACAGCGACGGCCGTTATCTGAAGGTCATGGCCCACCGTGAAGAACTGCTCGCCGACACCCGCGACCGACTGCTTGGTCACACCATTCACGAAATGCTGCCAAAAGAGGCCGCCGAAACCGTGCAACAGGCCCTTCTGCTGGCCAATACCAATGGCGAAGCGCATGGCCAGCAAATCCTGTTGCCCCTGCTGACGGGTCCACACTGGTTCGAGCTATCTGTTGCGCGCAAGCGCGCCGCCCCTGGCGAAAAACCTCGATTCATCATCCTCTCCCGTGACATCACCGAACGTCAGCAGGCCCATGTCCAGCGTCTGATGGCAGCCAGCGTTTTCGAAAGCAGCCGGGAAGGCATCCTGATCACCGATTCCGAGCAACGCATCATCCGGGTCAACCCGGCCTTTTGCCACATGCTTGGCTATGACGAATCGGAAGTGCTGGGCCAAACCCCGGCGATGTTGCAATCGGGCACGTACAACTCGGATTTTTATGCCGATCTCTGGTCCAACATCATGCTCCATGACCATTGGCAAGGTGAAGTCTGGGACCGCTGCAAAACCGGTGAAATCATCCCCGTACTGTTGTCGATCAGTGTGGTTCGCGATGCAGATGGGGCGGTGCTGCACTATGTCTCGATCCTGACCGACATCTCGAGCATCAAGGAGTCAGAAGCCCGGCTGGAGCACCTTGCCCGGCATGATCCCCTCACCGGCCTGGCCAATCGACTGATGCTGCACATCCGGCTGGAACACGCCCTGGACCGCGCTCAGCGCGAAGGTACCGGCCTCGCATTACTGATGATCGACCTGGACCAATTCAAGGACATCAACGACAGTTTCGGTCATGCCATGGGCGATGCCCTGCTCAAGGAAGTCGCCCAGCGGCTGACCCAGCGAGCACGGGGCGTGGATACGGTGAGCCGGCTCGGCGGCGACGAGTTCACCATCCTGCTCGAAGACCTTGAGCAACCCGACGACGCCGCTCGCCTGGCCCAGGACATCATCATCCTGCTCGGCCAGCCGGTCCTGCTGCCGAACAAACACGAGGTCAGCGTCGGCGCCAGCATCGGCATCGCTTTATTCCCGGACCACGGTTCGACCGAAGCGGAACTCCTTCAACAGGCCGACGCAGCCCTCTATCAGGCCAAGGCCGAAGGCCGCGGGCGCTACCAGTTCTTCACCAACGACCTGACCCTGGCCGCGCGTCAGCGGATCGCCCTGGAAATGCGCTTGCGCCGTGCCGTCGCCCAGAATGAACTGGTCCTGCATTACCAGCCCCAGGTGGATGCATCGAGTGGACGCATCGTCGGGGCCGAGGCCTTGGTGCGCTGGCACGACCCGATCGAAGGACTCATCCCGCCGGCCGATTTCATCCCGATGGCCGAGCAGAGCGGCCTGATCGTGGCCATCGGCGACTGGGTCCTGCGCGAAACCTGCCTGCAGGGCGTGCGCTGGGCCGAAACGGGGCTTCCGCCCCTCAGCCTGGCCGTGAATGTTTCATCGCGCCAATTCCAGTACGGCGACCTCGCCGGCAAGGTTTCCCAAGTACTGCAGGAAACAGGTTTCCCGGCGGAACGCCTGGAACTTGAATTGACCGAAAGCGTGCTGATGAAACACCAGCAGCAGGCCATGGCCATCCTGGCCCAATTGCGCACGCTGGGTGTACGTATCGCCATCGACGACTTCGGCACCGGTTATTCGTCGCTGGCCTATCTCAAGGGCTTCCCGCTCGACGTGCTCAAGATCGACAAGAGTTTCGTCAACGACATTCCGCTGCATCAGGACGATATGGAAATTGCCGCCACCATCATCGCCATGGCCCACACCCTGCGTCTGCAAGTGCTGGCGGAAGGCGTGGAGAACCAGCCGCAGCTGGATTTCCTCAAGGAAAAAGGCTGTGATCGCTATCAGGGTTTCTTGATGAGCCGGCCCTTGCCGGCGGATGACTTCGCAGCCTTCATCCAGCGCCACGAGACGGGCACCGGCAAAGGAGCTGTTTAGGCGGGCAGGTGCTTGTCGATGAACTCGCGCACGAAGTGCTCGGGTTTTGCGCCATGGAAACGGTCCACCATCTCGCGGTTGACGAACAGGAGCACGGTCGGAAAACCGCGCGCGCCGTAGCGGCCCGCGATTTTCATGTTGTCGTCCTCGTCCACTTCGACCTTGGCCAGCACGGCCTTGCCGGCGTATTCCGGAATCACCTTGGCCAGCACCGGCGACAGGAAATGGCAGGGTCCGCACCAGTCGGCCCAGAGGTCGACCAGCACGATCCGGCTACGGGAAGCCTCCACCACGTCAACCTCGAAGTGGTGGACATCGGTATCGAAGATGCACTTGTCGCAGACCACATCGTGATGGGCATGGTCATGATGTTGCAGGGTCATGGCTAGGCTCCCCGTCAGATGCGGCTCAACCGCGCGCCGCACGCTTGCGTTCGTTCTCGGTCAGATAACGCTTGCGGATACGGATCGACTTGGGGGTGATCTCGACCAGCTCGTCGTCGGCGATGAATTCGACCGCGCGTTCCAGGTTCATCTCCATGGCAGGCACCAGACGCACCGCTTCGTCGGTACCGGAGGCACGGACGTTGGTCAGCTGCTTGCCCTTGACCGGGTTGACCACCAGGTCGTTGTCGCGGCTGTGGATGCCGATGATCATGCCTTCGTACAGCGGATCGTTGTGCTCGACGAACATGCGGCCGCGATCCTGCAATTTCCACAAGGCGTAGGCCACGGCGGCGCCATCCTCTGCGGAGATCAGTACGCCGTTGCGACGTTCCGGCATGTCGGGACGCACCGGACCCCAGTCGTCGAAGACGTGGCTCATGATGCCGGTACCGCGGGTCATGGTCATGAATTCACCCTGGAAACCGATCAGGCCGCGGGCGGGAATGCGGTATTCGAGACGGACCCGGCCCTGGCCATCCGGCACCATGTCGATCAGGTCACCGCGGCGGCGGCCGATTTCTTCCATGATCGAGCCCTGATGATCTTCTTCCAGATCGATGGTGAGCAACTCATACGGCTCCTGCTTCTCGCCATCCATCATCCGGGTGACCACGTGGGGACGCGAAACGGCCAGTTCGAAGCCTTCGCGTCGCATGTTTTCGATCAGGATGGTGAGGTGCAATTCACCGCGCCCGGAAACCAGGAAAACGTCGGCATCCGGGGTATCTTCGACACGCAGGGCGACGTTGACCAGCAGTTCCTTTTGCAGGCGATCACGGATATTGCGGCTGGTGACGAACTTGCCTTCCCGGCCGGCGAATGGCGAGGTATTGACCATGAAGTTCATCGTCAAGGTCGGCTCGTCGATGGCGATGACCGGCAACGCCTCGGGATTCTCGGCATCGGCAATGGTCGCGCCGATGGCGACGTGCTCGACACCGGAGATGATGATGATGTCGCCGGCCTCGGCTTCTTCAACCGGCACCCGTTCGAGTCCACGGAAACCGAGAATGGTGCCGATCTTGGACTTTTCCCTGAACTCATCGCCCAGCATGACCATGACTTCCTGGTTGACCTTCATGCGACCGCGTTGCACGCGACCGACGCCGAGACGGCCAAGGTATTTGGAGTAATCGAGCGCGGCGATCTGCATCTGCAGCGGTTCGTCCGGGCTGCCGCTGGGCGGCGCGACGTGCTTCAGGATGGCCTCGTAAATGGCCGTCATGTTGTCGGAGGGCTGCGCGATGTCGTCGGTCGCCCAGCCTTGCAGAGCAGAGGCGTAGACCACCGGGAAATCCATCTGTTCATCCGTGGCACCGAGCTTGTCGAACAGGTCGAAGGTCTCGTTGACCACCCAGTCCGGACGGCTGCCGGGGCGGTCGACCTTGTTGATCACGACAATGGGCTTGAGGCCGTGCTGAAGCGCCTTGCGGGTCACGAAGCGGGTCTGCGGCATCGGGCCTTCGACCGCATCGACCAGCAGCAGGCAGCCATCGACCATGCCGAGCACGCGCTCGACCTCGCCGCCGAAGTCGGCGTGGCCGGGGGTATCGACGATGTTGATGCGGGTGCCGTTGTAATCAATGGCCGTGTTCTTGGCCAGGATGGTGATGCCCCGCTCCTTCTCCAGGTCGTTGGAGTCCATCATCCGCTCGGAGAGCTGCTGGTGGGCGGCGAAGGTGCCGGATTGCTGCAGGAGCTTGTCCACCAAGGTGGTCTTGCCATGGTCGACGTGGGCGATGATGGCGATATTACGGAGGGCGCGGGCCATAAGATATATTGGAAGCTGCTAAAAGAGCGGCATTTTAGCACGCCGCCCTTTCCATTCAGATGACAGGTTTGACTTTACCTGCCGCTTCCTTGGCCCGGCTGCGCGCCTGGGCGATATCGGCGCCCTCGGCCAGGGCCACGCCCATGCGCCGGAGCTCAAATGACAAGGGCTTGCCGAACAGGCGAATATCGGTGCCGGGCACGGCCAGCGCGGCATCGACGCCTTCGAAGCGCACGCCCTTGCCTTCCACCCCGCCGTAGATCACCGCCGACGCGCCAGGGTTGCGCAACGAAGTATCGACCGGCAGGCCAAGGATGGCACGGGCGTGCAGTTCGAATTCCGACTGACGCTGGCTGATCATGGTCACCATGCCGGTGTCGTGCGGGCGCGGGCTGACCTCGGAGAACCAGACTTGCTCACCCTTGACGAAACATTCCACGCCGAACAGACCCAAACCACCCAGATCGTCGGTGACGGCCTGGGCAATGGCCTGCGCCTTGTCCAGCGCGGTTGCCGACATGGGCTGGGGTTGCCAGCTCTCGACGTAATCGCCCTTGACCTGGATATGGCCGATGGGCGCACAGAAATGTGCCTCGACCTTGCCGTTCGCCCCTTTAGCGCGAACGGTCAGCAAGGTGATTTCATAATCGAAGTCGATGAAGCCTTCGACGATGACCCGGCCCTTGTTGACCCGGCCCGCGGCGATGGCGTAATCCCAGGCAGCGTGCAGGTCGGCGGCTCGGTCCACTTTGGTCTGGCCCTTGCCGGAAGAAGACATCACCGGCTTGATCACGCACGGGTAGCCGAGGCCATTGGCACCTTCCACGGACTGGCGCAATTGTTCGAAGGAATCGGCGAAGGCATAGGGCGAGGTCGGCAGCTTGAGCGTCTCGGCGGCCAGCCGGCGGATGCCTTCCCGGTTCATGGTCATGTTGGCGGCGCGGGCCGTCGGAATCACCGTGCAGATACCTTCCTTCTCCAGCTGCATCAGGGTTTCGGTGGCGATGGCCTCGATCTCCGGCACCACGATGTGCGGTTTCTCCGAATCGATCAGGCGCGACAGGACGTTGCCGTCGGTCATGTTGATGCACTGAGTGTGATGCGCGACCTGATGGCCGGGTGCATCGTCGTAGCGGTCTACGGCGGTAACCTCGACACCCAGCCGTTGCAGCGCAATGATGACCTCCTTGCCCAGCTCGCCCGCGCCCAGCAACATCACCCGGGTGGCCGATGGCGACAGCGGGGTACCGATATTCATATACCACTCCTCTCGTACGTTTGTGCCCTTACAATGTCGGGCCACATATTCGACTAGCATATCGGAAGGCCGCTGCCTCCCGCTATACCCGATAAGGATAGATCATGCGGTTCCTGCCCCTGCTTCTCCTCGTCGTCCTGAGCCAGCCTGCCCTGGCGGAAGACTGGCTCTATCTCACCAACCCCGGCGACACCCCGATCAAGATCGGCCACGATTACCTGAAGAACCCCGCCGACTGGTCGACGATACTGAAACTGAACCGGATCGCCAATCCACGGGTGCTGCCAACCAATACCCGCATCCGCATCCCGGTCGAGTTGCTCAAGGTGACGCCTGCTCCGGTCCTGGTCACCCACATCACCGGCAATGTGCGGATCAAGCCCGAAGGGGGCGTGTTCCGTCCGCTGGTCGAGGGCGACAAGATCACCGGCGGCGAGACCGTGCTGACTGGGCCGAACAGCTTTGCCGGCTTCCGGCTGGCTGACGGTTCGATGTTGTCAGAACAGGCCTCATCCAAACTCTCCTTCGGTCGCCTGGCCGCGTACGGCAAGACCGGCATGGTCTCGACCGAGCTCAATCTCGCAAGCGGCCGCCTGGAGGCCGGCGCCAGCAAGCAGGTCGGCCCGGCCGGCGGCTTCCATGTCGTCACTCCGGTGGCCGTGGCCGGCCTGAGAGGTACTGCGTTCCGACTCAACGTCAGCGAGGACGGCAAGACCCTGCGCAACGAAGTGCTGCAAGGCGTGGTCGGCATCGCCGCCGAGAATCAGGAAGTGCTGGTCGCCAAGGCCGAGGGCACCGTCGCCGAATGGGGCAAGCCACCCGAACCGCCGCGTCCGCTGCTGCCAGCACCATCGCTGAACGGCGTCCCGGACAGGACCGTTGATCTGCCCCTGACCTTTAGCTGGCCGCAAATGGCCAATGCCATGGGCTGGCGCGCCCAGGTAGCCTCCGATGCCGATTTCCGCAATATCCTGCTCGATGGCTCCAGCGACATGCCCCAGATCAAATGGGACACGAAATTGCCCGACGGCCACTATTTTCTCCGCGTCCGGGCCATCGACGCCGCCGGGCTGGAAGGCCTCAATACCGACCACCCGTTCGAACTGGATGCCCGCCCCTTGCCGCCTGAGCTGTCTCAACCCGCCGCCGGCGGCCGTGCCTATGAGGAAAGCGTGAAATTCACCTGGGCCGCCGCGCAGGGTGCCCAGCACTATATTCTCCAGATCGCACCTACTGCCGATTTCGCGCCTGCGACAACGATCGCACACACACTGGACAGCGTCATACAGGACACGGTGGAGCTGAAGCCAGGCACATATTTCTGGCGCATGGCCAGCGTGGACGAAAATGGCTCCCATGGCTGGAGCACGGTCCGTTCGTTCCGCGTTCAACCGCTGCCCGCCGCTCCGGCCGGTGTAGCGAAAACCAATGCGGATAGCGGCCAGGCCAGCTTTACCTGGGAGGGAGCCGAGGGGGTCGCCAACTATGAATTTGAAATGGCCCGGAAAACGGATTTCGTCGCACCTGAAGTCAAGCAGCGCCTGACCGAGACCAAGACCACCATCAAACTCAAGCCGGGCCGATACGTCTGGCGGGTGCGCGGGGTCGAGACCGATGGCCAGACCGGTGAATGGTGCAAACCAAATTCGCTGCTCATGCCCATGGAAACCCCGAGGGACATCCACATCGCCGTTTCGGCCAGCAACACCGGCATCTCCTGGCTGGGCAATGCTCCGTCCTACCGACTGGAGTTCTCCCGTGACCCCGAATTCAGGACACCCCTGTTCAACCATCTCCAGAAAGGCAATGCAACCGAGCTGCCCCGGCTGGAACCCGGTCAATACTGGCTGCGCATCGTTGCCTTGGGCGATGACGGCTCGCGCGGCAGCGAGAGCAAGCCGGTCAAATTCCTGATCGTCGGCTGGTGATCGAGTTCAGTTGAGCTGGATGCGTATGCCGTATGGCACCGGAGCCTTGCCCTTGACCAGCCAGACGACCGGAAAGGTCGGCTCCGCCTCGGGAAATCGGCCTTCTGCATCGGTGAAGTAAACCAGCAGATCGGGACTGGTCCGACCCTGTTCCAGCCAGTCGAACACCGGCCGGAAATCGGTGCCGCCGCCACCCGAGATGCCTTCCGGCAGTTCCAGCGGCTCCCACATCGCAAATATCCACGGCCCGCCTTCGGCCAGTTTGTCGTCACAGGCATGCAGGGTCACCTCGGCCCGCACCTGGGCCTTGAGCGCATCCACCTCGGCCAGGAATTCGCGCAGTTCCTCATCCGACACCGAACCGCTGGTGTCCAGCACCACCAACACTTTCACGCTCTGGCTGTACAGGCGCGGCATCATGGCTTCGCCCTCGCGTCGCGAGGTGCGCTGGAAACTGTAGTCGTCGCGGGCCGCATTCATCATGTATCGGGCCAGCATGGCGCGCCAGGGCAAACGCGGGGCCAACAGTTGGTCGACCAGGCGCAGCATCGACTGCGACATCTTGCCGGCCTGTCGGGCGGCCTGGGCCGCGGCGGCCAGGCGGTTCTGCCACTGCTCATCGAGCTGTTCAAGGTCCATTGGCGGTGTGGGTTGGGTGTCCTGACGGTCTTCCTGCTGATCCGCCCCACCCTCTTGCGGCGGACTGTCCTGACCCTCGCTGCCTTCGCTCTGGCCACCCTCCTCACCCTGGCCCTGCTCACCGGTATTGCCGCTATCCTGTTGCTCGGGTTCGCCTTCGTTGCCTTCGGGCGAATCCGCGTTATCGAACAGGTGCTGGTCCAGTGTTTCCTCGTCCGGGTCCTGATCGAGCAAAGGATAGATTTCCTCGGCCGACAACCCCCGATAGGCCGCACTCATCAACGCCCGTTCCGGCCCGACCATGCGCTCGTCGTCGAGGATCATGTTGACCGCGTAATCGCAGGCCACGTCCCAGCGGTGCTTCTGACGGTGGTTGCGGCGGTTGAAGTGCGACAGTGCGCAATGCATGGCCTCGTGGGCCAGCACGAACTGGGTCTGCTCCAGGGTCAGGCGGGCGATGTAATCGGGGTTGTAATAGAAATGCCTAGCGTCGGTCGCCGTGGTCTTGCACCACTTCGCGTCGCCGATCTTGAGCGGCAGGTGCATCACCAGCGAACCGAGGAAGGGCTTGTCCAGGATCAGCCGGGTCCGCGCAGCGGCCAGCTTGGTTTCAAGCGCGGCGAGGTCGCTTCTCACGCCTCTGCCCCACTCAGGCCGTCGGCTTGAAGTCGTACAGCATCAGCTCCGCCACGCTGTTCGCCCAGGCCACGAACTCGGGCACCTTGAACAGCGGCTGGCCGACAGCGCGATGCAGGTCGGTGACCAGCATGACGCCCATCTCCCGCTGCGGGAAATTGCGCGCGTACTTGAGCACGTTGCCCAGTTTGTCCATATCGTTCGCCGACTCCCGTGCCCGGCGCACCAGCGCCGCCGCGACGCCGTATTGCAGGTCCACGCTACGCGGCACGGCTACCTCCTGGCCGTTGAGGATGGCGTCGATGTCGGGCAGATTTTCCAGGTTGTCGATGTAGGCCTTCAGTTCCACGCCGCAGGCCTGGCCGACGCAGGCCTGGAGCGCGTCGGAAAGCAGATCGGGCCGGTCGCCGAATTTGTGCAACGCGCGGTGCGCGTATTCCCAGGAACGCGGGCTGGGAAAGGCGACCGGGTTGTGTGCAGCGTCGTAGCTGAACAACTGATCCGGCCGGAAGCGCAGGAAGCCCATGATGCGCTCGTCGATGTCATGCTTCAGCGCCCAGGAGATCCAGTCGTCGAGGTAGGCCTCGACATCGAAATGGGTGAAGCGGTTGGCCAGCGGCGCCGGCATGGCGTAGGTCACGCCCCGGTCGCCCTGACGGTTGCCGGCGGCGAAGATGGCCCAGCCATCGGGAATGCTGTACTCGCCCAGCTTGCGGTCAAGGATCAGCTGATAGGCCGCCGCCGACACGGTGGGCGGGGCAGCGTTGATCTCGTCCAGGAACAGGATGCCCTTGTCGCCGTGCCGTTCCGCATTCGGCAGCATGGCCGGCACCGACCACTCCACATTCTCGCCCTTGCGAAACGGGATGCCGCGCAGGTCGGTCGGTTCCATCTGGGACAGACGGACATCGATCAGCGGCACGCCGTGTTTTTTGGCGATACCCGCAATGATCTGCGACTTGCCCACGCCGGGCGGCCCCCAGAGCATCACAGGGGTGTGCTGACCGTCGGCGCAACTCAGGAATTCCCGGTCCAGAATGGTTTCGATGTGCGATGGGCGCATGGTTCTCTCTAAAACAAGTCGTTGTTTGTATGGCTTTGAGCCTGCTCCAGGCGGGCTGCAACCAGGGCCGCCTGCAACGCCGGCGGATTGAGCACCCTGGGCAACAGCCGATAAATCTGCGCCAGCCATTGTGGCCGGCCACAGGCCGCCAACTCAAGCCGGGCGCGCACTTCGTCATCCAGATTCGGCCAGCAGAGCAGGAACGGCGACAGCCATGAATGATAATCCCAAATAACCGACTGTTCCAGTTGGTTATTCCAGCTTTCACTCACCAGCAGGGCCGGAAACGCCTGACGCGGCAACCGTCTTCCGTGCCAGGCAGATTCCAGCCGATACCCGTTCAGGCCTTCACCGCTTCCGTCGGGATGACGCCTGAACCACTGGGCGCCGGCATAGGGCCGGGCCCGCAGGTTGACCTGCCGATCGACGTAATCCCGATGTTTCGGCGCATTGGGATTGTTGCCTGTGCGCTCAGCCAGGGCAGGCGAGTAAAAACCGCGATAGGTCAGTGCAAACGGCATCCACTCCAGTTCGGGCAGGCCATGACGATGCTTGCCGGGCTGATTGGCATTGAGCAACGCCAAAGGCATGCCCGTTTCCTTGTCGAGCAACCAGAGCTCGGCCGTATCGGCCATCGGAAACGGCAGCGCCGGTTTGTCGGCGAGCGCGGCCAGCAGTTCCGGATAGCGCTCGCCCACGCCGGCCTTGAGCCCCTCGCCCTCGACCCAGACCCCGACCGGACGCACCCAGCCCTGGCCATCATCGGCGCGCAGATGCCAGGTCACACCGTCCTGGCTGCGGGCCTCGGCATCGCCGACATCGACGATCTGTACCACGCCGCGATAGGGATTGAGCCGGCGCAGTGCGTAATAACGGGGAGCGTTCAAGGTCTGGCTAGTTCATCAGGCTGCGCAAAAGCCCCTTGACCGTGGCCGGCTCGAACGGTTTGTCGCAGACGCCGACCACGCCCATGCCCTGCACGGCGGCCAGTCGGCCTTCGTTGGTCTCGCTGGTGACCATGATGACCGGAACCGAGTTCTGCCAGCTCCTGGTGCGGATATATTCGATCAGGGCCTGACCGTCCATCTCGGGCATGTTGTAGTCGGTCACCACCAGGTCGACCATCTCCTCGTCCATGATGCCGGCGGCCTCGGCCCCATTGGTCGCCTCGACGATGGCCTCGAAACCCAGGTTCTCCAGCACCCGGCGCATGAATTTGCGCGCCATGCCGCTGTCGTCCACGATCAGCACCCGCCGGCCGGTCAGGTCGATGCCCTCCTCCTCGCCCTGATCCGGATTGAGCCAGTCCAGCGTAGCCTGCAACGAGGCCGACAGCTGGGCTTCGCTAAATGGCTTGGGCAGGATGCCGCAGACGCCGGACTGGCGAACCGGCTCCAACAGATTGGGCCGCGTCTCGCTGGAAATGAGGACGAACGGCACGCCCGACAACTGGCTGTCCTGACGCATGGTCAGGATCAAATCGGTGCCGTTCATGTCTTCCAGATACATGGCGCTCATCACCAGGTCGGGCAGTTGTTCGCGCATCCGGGCCAGTGCCTGCTGGCCGAGCTGGACGACTTCGACGTTGGCCACGCCCAGCTTCTGCAACTGGCCGGCGATCACCTTGCCTTGCAGTGCGGAAGGTTCTACCAGCAACAGGCGCAATTCCGCCAATGACCGTTTGGCATCCAGAGACATGAAACGTCTTCCTATCGAAGTTAACGCGCCCTATGCTAACGCCAGCTCCGACCAAATTCGAATGTTTTGTCATGGACACTCCATACCGCCCGATCGCTCAAAATGAAGTCACCGGCTGGCTCGCCCGCCGCGCTCAGGACAGCCACAAGGGCGATTTCGGCAACGTCGGTATCCTGGGCGGTGCGCCGGGCATGGCCGGGGCCGCGTTGCTGGCCGGTCGCGCTGCGTTGCGGCTGGGTGCCGGACGGGTTTATTGCGGCGTGCTGGACGACCGGATTGCGGTCGATTTCGAGACCCCGGAACTGATGCTCGCCACACCCGAGCGCGTGCTTGCCATCACAGCGCCGGGCTGCCTGGCCGTCGGCCCCGGCCTGGGTCAGTCGGCAGCCGCACACGGCTGGCTGGAGGCAGCCTTGGCCAGTGCAATGCCCGTGTTGCTGGACGCCGATGCGCTGAATCTGATCGCGGCCGAACCCCGCCTGGCCGATGCGGTCCGCAGCCGTCCGTCACCCACAGTGCTTACCCCTCACCCCGGCGAGGCCGGGCGGCTGCTCGGCCAGACGGCCGCGGATGTGCAAGGCGCCCGGCTGGCGGCTCTCCTGGCCCTGGTCGAACACTATCGTTGCGGTGTGGCACTGAAGGGCGCGGGCAGTCTGGTTCATTTCCCCGGATGTCCGGTCTGGCGAAATGACACCGGCCATCCCGGCATGGCGGCGCCGGGCATGGGCGATGTCTTGAGTGGAATGATCGCTGCACTGGCCGCACAGGGATTGACGCTGGAGCAGGCCGCCGTGTTCGGCGTTCATCTGCATGGCGCGGCCGGCGACTGGGCCGCGAAGCACGGCCAGGGACCGGTAGGACTGACGGCTGGCGAGATCGCCTTGGCCGGCCGTCGACTGCTCAATGAGTGGATTTACGGAGTTCCCTGACCATTCTTGCAGGGTCCGCAGAACCGGTTGCGCAGATAGTTGCCGAACTCTTCGGCCACTTCCGGGTGCTTCATCGCATATTCCACAGTAGCCTCCAGGTAGCCCACCTTGGAACCGCAGTCGTAGCGTTTGCCCTCAAAGGCATAGGCCAGAACCTGCTGCTCCTTGAGCAAACCCGCGATGCCGTCGGTCAACTGCAACTCGCCGCCGGCACCCCGCTCGATATGGCGCAACTGGTTGAAGATCCGGGGAGTCAGCACGTAACGGCCGACCACGGCCAGATTGGACGGGGCCTCGGCCGGCTTAGGCTTTTCGACGATTTTGATCACCCGGCTCAGGCGATCCGACATCGGTTCGCAGGCGACGATGCCGTATGAACCCGTTTCCGAAGGATCGACGGTCTGCACGCCGACGATCGAGCTCTGGTAATAGTCATACTGGTCGCACATCTGCTTGGTGACGCCCGGTTCGGCATCGATCAGGTCGTCGGCCAGGATCACCACGAAAGGCTCGTCGTTGACTGCCGGCTCGGCGCACAGTACAGCATGGCCCAGACCCAGCGCCTCGGCCTGGCGGATATAGATGCAGTTGACGTAGCTGGGCAGCATGTTGCGCAGTTCTTCCAGCGCCTTCAGCTTGCCGCGTGTTTCCAGTTCCACTTCCAGTTCGTAGGCCTTGTCGAAATGGTCGGCGATGGCCCGCTTGGTACGCCCGATGATGAAGATCAGGTCGGTAATACCGGCCGACACGGCTTCCTCAACCGCGTACTGGATCAACGGCTTGTCGACGATGGGCAACATCTCCTTCGGATTGGCCTTGGTCGCCGGGAGGAAGCGGGTGCCCATGCCAGCGGCGGGGAACACGGCTTTAGTTACTCGTTTCATTCTGATCACTCCCTGCTTGCAATAAAGTTATCAATCCGTCCTCATCCAGGATGGTAATGCCCAATTCTTGCGCCTTGGTGAATTTTGATCCCGGTTCGGTCCCGGCAACAACAAAATCCGTTTTCTTCGAAACGCTGCCGGTCACTCTGGCGCCGGCCGACTCGATCATTTCCTTGGCCTGATCACGGGTGAGACTGGGCAAGGCCCCGGTCAGCACGAAGCTCTTGCCCACCAGATGGCCGCCGCCTGCCAGCCGCGCAACGCCATCCTGCCAGGCGCCAGCCTCGCGCAGGCGCTCGATGACGGCGCGGTTGTGGGGCTCACTGAAAAAGGCCAGGATGGACTCGGCGACTATGGGCCCGACATCGTTGACCTGGAGCAAGGCCGCCTCGTCCGACGCCATCAGGGCATCAAGCGTACCGAAATGACGGGCCAGATCCTTTGCCGTCTGTTCGCCGACATTGCGTATTCCCAGCGCATGGATGAACCGATGCAGTTCCCGGCCCCGGCTCGTCTCAATGGCGGCCAACAGGTTGGCGGCGGATTTCTCCGCCATGCGATCAAGTGCGGCGACGGACTCCAGGGATAGCTGGTAGAGATCGGCTGGCGTCTGCACCAGCCCCTTGTCGACCAACTGTTCGACAAGCCTGTCGCCCAACCCTTCGATATCCATGGCACGACGGCTGGCAAAATGGATCAGTGACTGCTTGCGTTGCGCCGGACAACCCAAGCCATTGGTGCACCGCGCCACGGCCTCGCCGTCGATCCGCAGCACCGGTCCGCCGCATTCCGGACAGGTCGTCGGCAGTGTAAAAGCCGGATGCAGCGGTTCGATCAGGTCACGCATCGGGCGTCGATCCATCACCACGGCAACCACTTCCGGGATGACGTCGCCGGCCCGGCGCACGATCACGGTGTCACCCACCCGCACGTCCTTGCGCCGTACCTCGTCCTCGTTGTGCAGGGTGGCGTTGGTGACTGTGACCCCGCCGACAAACACCGGCTGCAGACGGGCCACCGGCGTGATCGCCCCGGTGCGGCCGACCTGGACCTCGATCGCCTCGACCGTGGTCAATTCTTCCTGGGCCGGGTATTTGTGGGCCACGGCCCAGCGCGGCTCACGCGCGACGAAACCAAGCTGCTGCTGCAGACTGCGACGATTGACCTTGTAGACCACGCCGTCGATGTCGAACGGCAGTCGGTCCCGTTTATCGGCAATGGTGCGATGGAACTCGACCAGGGCCGGACTGCCCGGGCCGACGATACGCTCGTCGCTGACCGGCAGGCCCAGCGCCTTGAGCGCGTCCAGGATCTGCCCATGCGTGGCAGGCATGTCCCAACCGACTGTCTCGCCGATGCCATAGCAATAGAACGACAATGGCCGCTGCGCGGCGATGGCCGGATCAAGCTGGCGAATGCTGCCGGCGGCGCCATTGCGCGGATTGACCAGTGTGGGTTTGTTCAGGCTGCGCTGCTTCTCGTTGTAGCGTTCGAAGTCATCCCGACGCATGAATACCTCGCCGCGCACTTCCAGGACATCCGGTGGTGGATCAGCCTTCAGGCGCAACGGAATGGCATGGACGGTACGCACGTTCTGGGTCACATCCTCGCCCGTTTCGCCATCGCCGCGGGTCGCGGCCTGAACCAGCAGGCCCTGTTCATAACGGAGCGACATGGCGAGACCATCGTATTTGAGTTCGGCCGCGTATTCGATTGGAGGGTCGAGCTCGGTCAGCCCCAGTTCCTTGCGCACCCGCACATCGAAGGCGAGCGCGCCCGTGGGCGTGGTATCGGTTTCGGTCCGGATCGAGAGCATCGGCACGCGGTGCCGCACCGGGGTAAAAGACGACAGCGGCTTGCCACCCACTCGCTGGGTCGGCGAATCCGGCGTCAGCAGGTCGGGATAGGCAGCCTCCAGCCCTTGCAGCTCACGGAACAACCGGTCGTATTCGGCGTCGGGAATGGTCGGATTGTCGAGGACATAGTAATTGTAGTTATGGCCTTCGATTTCAACCCGGAGCTGCCGCAACCGGGCTTCGGCCTCGGCGCGGATCATGCGAACAGACGTAGTGCCCGCTCGCCACCGGCCGGGATGCCGTGATGTTCCATCCGCGTGTAGATCATCTCCAGATGCTTTCGGTCCTTGATCAGGCTTTCCCGGCTGACCGGACGCCCGCCATCATCGACCAGCTGACCGCCCAGACGCTGGGCCAGTTCAAAACCAAGATTCGCCATGCGGTCGAAGGCGAACAGGCCTTGGGCAACACGAGGCACGTCGAACAGCAGCGACAGGCTCTGGGTACCTTGCTCGTCACCCTCGGACGGATCCAGAAGTTCGTTGTGGATTGCCAGGGTGAACATCAGCCTGCCCTCGCCATCGCGCAGGCCGTAGCTGCCATCGGCGCTTTGCACCAGACCGGAGCGCCCTGCCAGTTCGTGTATGGCCTGACTGGAAAAATCCAGCCCCGATGCTGAAATCACGTTCAGGCCGATGAGCATGTCGACCTCGGCGCAAAAGCTGTCCAGGACCCTGGCCCGTTCGAGTGCCGCATGTTTATCTTGGCACGAAACGGCACCACCATGTTCGGCAGCAAACTCGTACAAGCGGCGGCAGAATGTATCCACCTGGACCTCGCTGGCCGGTCCGGAGCGGTCCGCCAGCAACAGGGACAATTCCACGGTTTGGTAAGCACGATTGGCATGTGCCAGCACCGGTTCCCAGCTTCCGTCCTCGCGCTGCCCAACCAGCCGGATCGGCTTGCTGATCCGGCGCAGATTGTCCTGCAGCGTGGCGAAGACCAGCGCCACCGGCTGTTTGTAGCGGAACCGGGCGATGTATTCGATACCGCCGTCCAGAAAGCTCTCCGGCTCCAGTTCGCCCCGTTGCGGCACCACCGGCTCTGGTGCAGGCTCGCCGGGTTCCGGATACACAGGCTTGGGCGACGACATGACCGGCCGGGTGTCATGTTCTTCGATTTGCGGCTCGATGCGCGGCACACTGTCCCAGCCATCGTCGGCGGCCTCATCGTCGGACAGATCAATGCGAGGCTCGATACGCGGGTCAGCCGGATGTTCATGCAGATAGGCGTCAGTCAGCGAAATCTCGTCCGCAACAGCCGGCTCGGGAATGCGCATGCCAGTGTCAGCCCTGTCTGTGGGCAGATCACCTTGGCGAAACCCGAAGATGCGCTCCGCCTGCTTGCGCGAGCGGCGCTCCTGGTAAAGGTTGTAGATGAACATGGCGACGACCAGGCCGACACCTAATGCGATCAGTGTGTAATGCAGAGACGTCATGGCACGGACTCCTGAGTGGTCGCCGGGTCGGCTGCGGGTTCCATGACCTGGAAGAAGGTTTCGTTCTGGCGGATCATGCCCAGCTGATAGCGCGCACGGGACTCGATGGCACCATAGCCGGTCTTGAGGTCGCTGACTTCGGCGGCCAGTTGGCCGTTCCGGGCAACCAACACATCGTTGGCCGACCGTTGTTCAGCCACTTGCCGCTTCAGATCCCATACCTTCAGCCAACTGCCCTTCCCCAGCCAGAGCGGGTATTGCAGCATGAGGATCAGGAACGCGAGCACCCAGGTCAGGGCCTTCATTTCACCTCAGTTGGTAGTAGGCCTCAAAACCGGGATAGTCGGCCATATCGCCCAGTTCTTCCTCGATGCGCAGCAGCTGGTTGTATTTGGCGATACGATCGGAACGGGAAATAGAGCCGGTCTTGATCTGCATGACGTTGCTGCCCACAGCCAGGTCGGCAATGAACGAGTCCTCGGTCTCGCCGGAGCGGTGCGAGATCACCGAGGTCCAGCCGGCGCGCTTGGCCATCTCGATGGCAGCGAAGGTCTCGGACAGGGTACCGATCTGGTTGACCTTGATCAGGACCGAGTTGGCGACCCCCTTCTGGATGCCTTCCTTCAGTATCCTGGTATTGGTGACGAAGATGTCGTCGCCGACCAGCTGGATCTGCTTGCCCAGGCGGGCGTTGAGCAATGCCCAGCCGTCCCAGTCCTGCTCGGCCATGCCGTCCTCGATGCTGATGATCGGGTACTTGTCGACCCATGCGGCCAGATAGTCGGTGAATTCGGCGGAGGTCAGTTGCAGACCCTCTGCGCTGATATGGTACTTGCCGTCCTTGTAGAACTCGGAGCTGGCGCAATCCATGCCGATGACGATCTGCTTGCCGGCTTCGTAGCCGGCAGCCTCGATGGCCTGCATGATGAACTTCAGCGCTTCCTCGTTGGATTTGAGGTTGGGCGCGAAACCGCCCTCGTCACCTACGCTGGTGGCATAACCCGCCTTGCCGAGCAACTTCTTCAGGTTGTGGAACACTTCGGCGCCAGCGCGCAATGCCTCGCGGAAACTGGGCAATCCGGCCGGAATGATCATGAATTCCTGCATGTCGATACCGCTGTCGGCATGGGCACCGCCGTTGATGATGTTCATCATCGGCACCGGCAGGCTCATGGGAGCGGCACCCCCCAGATAGCGATACAGCGGCAGGCCGGCCTCTTCTGCAGCGGCGCGGGCGCAGGCCAGCGAAACCGCCAGGGTCGCGTTGGCACCCAGTCGGGATTTGTTGTCGGTGCCGTCCAGGTCGATCATGGTGCGATCTAGGAAGGCCTGTTCCTCGACATCGAGGCCCATGATGGCCTCGGCGATTTCGGTATTCACATGTTCTACGGCGTTCAGTACGCCCTTGCCCATATAGCGGGACTTGTCGCCATCGCGCAGTTCGATGGCCTCGCGGCTGCCGGTAGAAGCGCCGGACGGCACGGCGGCACGGCCCAGGACACCGGATTCCAGCAGGACATCGGCCTCGACCGTGGGATTGCCTCGGGAATCGAGAATTTCGCGGGCAATGACATCAACAATAGCGCTCATGGTTTTCCTCAATATCAGGACGGCTGTTTACCATCCGGTTCATAAACGGGCTTCGATAAAGCCCCTTTGCTTCACCAAGGCGTCTATTTCACGCAAGGTGAAGAGCAATTCCTTCATCATGGCCAGTGGCCAGGCATTGGGTCCGTCGGACAGGGCCTTGGCCGGGTCCGGGTGAGTTTCGGCGAACAGGCCTGACACCCCGGCGGCAACGGCGGCGCGGGCCAGCACCGGAACAAATTCGCGCTGACCACCCGAGCTGGTGCCCTGTCCGCCCGGCTGTTGCACCGAATGGGTGGCATCGAACACCACCGGGCAGTTGGTCTCCCGCATCACGGCCAGGCTGCGCATGTCGGAAACCAATGTGTTGTAGCCGAACGAGGCGCCGCGCTCGCAAACCATGATCGTGTCCGCGCCGCCATTGGCGGCCTTGGCCTTGTCGACCACGTTCTTCATGTCCCAGGGTGCCAGGAACTGGCCCTTCTTGATGTTCACCGGCTTGCCGCTGGCGGCGCAGGCCTGGATGAAATCGGTCTGCCGGCACAGGAAAGCCGGGGTCTGTAGCACATCGACCACAGCGGCTACGGCTGGAATTTCGGCTTCAGTGTGGACATCGGTCAAGACCGGCACACCGACCTGTTTCTTCACATCAGCCAGGATGGCCAGCCCTCCATCCATGCCCAGACCACGAAACGACGTGCCAGAAGATCGGTTGGCCTTGTCGTAGGATGACTTGTAGATGAACGGGATGTTCAGTTCAGCGCAGATTTCCTTCAGCTGACCGGCGGTATCCATGGCCATCTGCCGGGACTCGATGACGCAGGGGCCGGCTATGAGGAACAGCGGCTGGTCGAGGCCGACTTCAAATCCGCACAGTTTCATTTGGCTTCCTTGTGGGCAATCGCTGCCTCTACAAAGGCCTTGAACAGCGGGTGGCCATCGCGCGGATTGGAGGTGAATTCCGGGTGGAACTGGCAGCCGACGAACCAGGGATGCTGGTCCTGCGGCAACTCGACCATCTCGCACAGATCAGTGCCGGGCGCGCGGCCTGAAACCTTGAGCCCCCTGGCTTCAAGGCCCGCCAGCAAGGTATTGTTCACTTCGTAACGATGGCGGTGACGTTCCACGATCTCGGCCTTGCCATAGACCGTGCGCACCAGCGAGCCCTCCGCCAGCTTGCATAGCTGCCCGCCCAGACGCATGGTGCCGCCCAGGTCAGACTGTTCATCACGTTTTTCCACTCGACCATCCCGGTCCAGCCATTCGGTGATCAGGGCGATGACCGGGAACGGCGTTTCCGGGTCGAACTCGGTGCTGTGCGCCCTGCCCATGCCGGCCACGTCGCGGGCAAACTCAACCACGGCGAGCTGCATGCCCAGGCAGATACCCAGATAAGGCACCTTGTTTTCGCGCGCGTAACGGATGGCGGCGATCTTGCCCTCGGTGCCGCGCTTACCGAAGCCGCCTGGCACCAGGATGGCATCCATGCCTTTCAAGGCCGACAGATCACCCTTTTCCAGGTCTTCGGAATCCAGATACTGGACGTTCACCTTGCTGTGGGTGTGGATGCCGGCGTGGATCATCGCCTCGGTCAGCGACTTGTAGGACTCGGTCAGATCGACATACTTGCCGACGAAGGCGATGTTGACCTCGCGCTCCGGATGTTCGAGGGCATCGACCAGCTTCTTCCAGATCGACAGATCGGCCGCCTTGGCCAGGATACCCAGCTTGTGGCAGACGATCTCGTCCAGCATCTGGTCGTGCAGCATGGCCGGAATCTTGTAAATCGAATCCGCGTCCAGCGCCTCGATCACCGCTTCCGGCTGGACGTTGGTGAACAGGGCGATCTTGCGCCGCTCTTCGGGTGGGATGGAACGATCAGCGCGGCAGAGCAGGATGTCCGGCTGGATACCAATCTCGCGCAGTTCCTTGACCGAGTGCTGGGTTGGTTTGGTTTTCAGCTCGCCGGCCGCCGCGATGTAAGGCAGCAGCGTCAGGTGAATAAAGCAGGTATGACCGCGGCCTTCCTCGATGCCCATCTGGCGGATGGCTTCCAGGAACGGCAGGGACTCGATGTCGCCCACCGTGCCGCCGATCTCGACCAGCGCCACCTCGGCGTCACCGGCCCCCTGCCGGATATGCAGCTTGATCTCGTCGGTGATGTGCGGGATGACCTGTACGGTCTTGCCCAGATACTCGCCTCGGCGTTCCTTCTTGATTACCGTTTCGTAGATCTGGCCGGTGGTGAAGTTGTTGCGTCTGGACATCCGTGCGCGGGAGAAGCGCTCATAGTGCCCCAGATCGAGGTCGGTTTCGGCGCCGTCCTCAGTCACGAACACTTCGCCATGCTGGAAAGGCGACATGGTGCCGGGGTCGACGTTGATATAGGGATCCAGCTTGAGCAGGGTGACCTTGATACCACGCGATTCAAGGATGGCGGCCAGGGAGGCGGCGGCGATACCCTTCCCGAGGGAAGAGACCACACCACCGGTAACGAACACGTATCGGGTCATCTGAAATTTTTGAGCGGGTGACGATGAATTTTACAGGAAGCGGGCTGGCCCTGAAAACAGGACTTCCCTTTTCCGGCCGAAATATATTGGCTATTTCGGTACAATGGTTAAAGAAAACGGTTAAAACCAATCGCCCCCTACAGCCTCTCCCCATTTCATGAAGCTATCCGCCAGCAGCGATCCGACCCACGATGTGATCGCCTCCATCGTGTCCCTGACCGAACAACGCGACCAGCGTTCGCTCGAACACAGCCTCGTTTCGACACTGGAAGACATGCTGGATGACATAGAGGGCTGGTTGCTCGAAATGCCCACCGAAAACAATCGCGATGCAGGCTGTACCATGCTGCACGGCGACAAGTCGCATCTTCCGAACGAGTTGCTCGCCCAGGGCTGCCGTCTGCCGAATGATATCTTGACGTGTCTGGTCATCCAGGGCGGCCTGACCTACCGGCTCGCCAAGCTTCAGGATTACGAACAAGGCCGCCATCACATGCTGATCCTGGCCAAGCAGCAATGGTCGGAAACCGACCTGCAGGTCGTCGAAGGCCTGGTCCGGGTGTATCACAATTTTGTCGGCATCCTGTTTGACAGCGAGAAGGACACGCTGACCGGCCTCTATAACCGCCGCAAGCTGGACAGCAAGCTCAAGGATATCGCCAACTCCCGCATGCAGGGGCGGCGCCAGACCGACAAGGACCACGCGGATTTTCTCGCCATTCTCGACCTGGACCGCTTCAAGCGGATCAACGACAACTTCGGCCATCTGATCGGGGACGAGGTGTTGTTGATCTTCTCGAACATCCTGAGCAGGACCCTGCGCGAAAGCGACCTGATCTTTCGTTATGGCGGCGAGGAATTCGTCGTACTGCTACAGGATATCTCCGGCCAGACAGTCAAAGATGTACTCGAACGGGTCCGCCGGAATGTCGAGAATCATGACTTCCCCCAGGTCGGGAAAGTCACTGTCAGCATCGGTTACGCGGCACTGGAAAGCCAGGTCCTGCCGATTCAGACCATGGAAAAATCAGACCGCGCCCTTTATTACGCCAAGGATCACGGCCGCAACCGGGTGTGCAATTTCGACCAGTTGCTGGCCGAGGGCGAACTGGAAGGACTGCACCAGGACGGCAGCATCGAGCTGTTCTAGCCGTCCCACCTGCCCGACACGTCAGGTGCCCGGCGCTACCTCACCCCGATCTCACCCCACCCACTTGCGGGCATTGCGGAACAGGCGCAGCCAGGGACCGTCGTCCTTCCATTCGTCGGGTCGCCAGGAGTTCTGAATGGCACGGAACACCCGTTCCGGGTGCGGCATCATGATGGTGAAACGGCCATCTGCAGTGGTCAGGCCGGTGATGCCCTTGGGCGAACCGTTCGGATTCAGCGGATAGGCTTCGGTCTTGCGGCCACGGTTGTCGACGTAACGCAGGCAGACCTCGGCCCGTTTGCGTTGGGCCTTGGAGGCGAACACAGCCCGGCCCTCGCCGTGCGAGACCACGACCGGCATGCGTGAACCGGCCATGCCATCGAACAGGATGGACGGCGTATCCGGCACTTCGACCATCACGAAACGGGCCTCGAACTGCTCCGACAGGTTGCGCTCGAAACTTGGCCAGTCATCGGCACCGGGAATGATCGGCGACAGATGGCTCATCATCTGGCAGCCATTGCAGACGCCAAGCGCGAAGCTGTCGTCACGCTGGAAGAAAGCCTCAAACTGGTCACGGGCGCGCTTGTTATGCAGGATGGACGCTGCCCAGCCGCCTCCCGCCCCGAGCACGTCGCCGTAGCTGAAACCGCCGCAGGCCGCCAAGCCCTTGAAGTCCTTAAGCTTCACCCGGCCGGCCAGGATGTCGCTCATGTGCACGTCGACCGCATTGAAGCCGGCCTTGTGGAAGGCCGCGGCCATCTCGACCTCGCCATTGACGCCCTGCTCGCGCAGGATGGCGACCCTGGGTTTCGCCTTGCGGCTATTCACCCAGGGCGCAGCGACATCCTCGTTCGGATCAAAACCCAGTTTGGCATGCAGGCCCGGGTTCTTGTCCGCGACCAGTCCTTCGAACTCCTGCTGGGCGCACTCCGGGTTGTCGCGCAATGCCTGCATCCGGTTGCTGGTCTCGGACCAGGCAGCCAGGAGGTCAGCACGCTGTTCGTCAAAAATCCGACGGTCTTCGCGCAGGATGCGGATACGGTCCTTCCGGTTGAGCCGGCCGATGAAATACAGCTCGTCGCGCAGGCCGGCCTGGAAGAATGTCTCCATGACCGATTTGGTATCGGCCCGGCGGACCTGGAGCACGGCACCCAGTTCTTCGTTAAACAGGATACCGAGCATGCGCGCGATCTGGATCGCTTCCGATTCGGGCACGTCCGGCACATCAAGCCTGGCGTCCTCATTCCTGCGGTAATAGCAGAACTCTTCCACATCGAGGTCGAGACCGGTGCGGCCGGCAAAGGCCATTTCGCACAAGGTCACGAACAGACCGCCGTCGGAACGGTCGTGGTACGCCAGCAGCTTCCCTTCCCGGTTCAGTTTCTGGAGCGTGGCAAAGAAGGCCTTGAGTCGCTCGGGCGCATCCAGGTCCGGGCACTGGTCGCCCAGTTCACCGTAGCAATTGGCCAGCACACTACCGCCCAGGCGGTTGTTGCCCTCGCCCAGGTCGATCAGGATCAGGTCGGTCTCGCCGCAATCGGTTCTGAGTTGCGGCGTCAGGGTGCGGCGCGCATCAGGTGTCGGCGCAAAGGCGGTGACCACCAGTGACAGGGGCGAGACCACGGCCTTCTGGTCGGCGCCATCCTGCCAGGTTGTGCGCATGGACATCGAGTCCTTGCCGACGGGGATGCTGATACCCAGTTCCGGACACAACTCCATGGCCACCGCATTGACCGTGTCAAACAGGGCCGCGTCCTCGCCGGGGTGGCCGGCCGCCGCCATCCAGTTGGCCGACAGGCGGATGTCGGAAATGTCGTCCACGGCCGCAGCGGCCAGGTTCATCACCGCCTCGCCGACCGCCATGCGACCGGAAGCAGCCGGGTTGATCAGGGCAAGCGGGCTGCGCTCCCCCATGGCCATCACTTCACCCTTGTCAGTGTCGTAGCCCAGTGTGGTCACGGCGCAGTCGGCCACCGGTATCTGCCACGGGCCGACGAACTGGTCGCGCGCGGTGTAGCCGCCCACGGTACGGTCGCCGATGGTGATCAGGAAGGACTTGCTGGCCACGGTGGGGTGGCGCAACACCCGGTAGCAGGCGTCCTTCAGGTCCAGGCCTTCGGCGGTGAACGGCCTCAGGATCGGCGCAACGTGCTTGACGTCCCGCGTCATTTTTGGCGGCTTGCCGAGCAGCACGTCCATGGGCATGTCGACCGGCGTATTGCCGAAATGGCGGTCGGCCACGGTCAGCTGGTTCTTGCGCGTGGCCTGACCGACCACGGCATAGGGGCAGCGTTCCCGTTCGCACATGGCGGCGAACAGCGGCAGGCTGTCCGGTGCGATGGCCAGCACGTAGCGCTCCTGGGCCTCGTTCGACCAGATTTCGCGCGGCGACATGCCCGGCTCCTCGCTGGGCACGTCACGCAGTTCGAACTTGGCGCCCAGGCCGGCGCCGTGGGCCAGCTCAGGCATGGCGTTGGAAATGCCGCCGGCACCGACATCGTGGATCGACAGGATGGGATTGGCCTCGCCCATCTGCCAGCAGCGGTCGATGACCTCCTGCGCCCGGCGCTGGATTTCCGGATTGCCGCGCTGTACCGAGTCGAAGTCCAGCGCCTCGGCATTGGCGCCGGCGCCCAGGCTGGAAGCGGCGCCGCCGCCCAGGCCGATCAGCATGCCCGGTCCGCCCAGCTGGATCAGCAGCGTGCCCGGCTTGAAGTCCTTCTTGAAGACATGGTCCTCGCGGATGTTGCCGACCCCGCCGGCCAGCATGATCGGCTTGTGGTAGCCGCGCACCTGGCCATCCGGCGTGGCCAGTTCGAAGGTGCGGAAGTAGCCGGTGATGTTGGGCCGGCCGAATTCGTTGTTGAAGGCGGCGGCGCCGATCGGGCCTTCGAGCATGATGTCGAGGGCTGAGACGATGCGGCCAGGCTTGCCGTAATCGGCCTCCCAGGGCTGTTCGAAGCCGGGGATGCGCAGGTTGGACACAGTGAAGCCGCACAGGCCCGCTTTGGGCTTGGAACCAGTGCCGGTCGCGCCCTCGTCGCGGATCTCGCCGCCGGAGCCAGTGGCCGCGCCGGGGAAGGGGGCGATGGCGGTCGGGTGGTTGTGGGTCTCCACCTTCATCAGGATATGGGTCGGCTCGGTGTGGAAGCCATAGCTGCCCTTGGCATCCGGATAGAAACGGCCGATGGTCGCACCCTCGATCACCGAGGCGTTGTCGGAATAGGCCGACAGGGTGCCTTGCGGGCGCACCTTGTGGGTGTGGCGGATCATGCCGAACAGCGATTCGGTCTGCTTGAGGCCGTCGATCACCCAGTCGGCGTTGAATATCTTGTGCCGGCAATGCTCGGAGTTGGCCTGGGCGAACATCATCAGCTCGACATCGGTGGGATTGCGCTTGACCTGCTTGAAATGGGCCAGCAGATAATCGATCTCGTCCGGCGACAGGGCCAGACCCCAGTCGGCATTGGCCTTCTCCAGGGCCTTGCGGCCGCCTCGCAGGATATTCACGCTGTTCAGCGGCTGGGGCTCAACATGGTGGAACAGTTGCACGGCCTCCTGCTCGTCGAACAGGACAGTCTCGGTCATCCGATCGTGCAGGCAGGCCAGAACGGCGTCAGCCTTGGCCGATTGCCCCGGTTTGGTCGCGATCTCGTAGGCAATGCCGCGCTCGATCCGCCTGACCGCGCTCAGTCCGCAATTGCGGGCGATGTCCGTGGCCTTGGACGACCAGGGCGAAACGGTACCCAGCCGCGGAATCACCAATATCGACTTGGCGGCCGGGTCGCACGGTTCGGCCTTGAGCAGTTCGCCGAGGAAGGCCAGGTCGCTTTCGTCCAGCGGCGCATCCAGTTCGACGAAGTAGCGGTAGGCCGTTGCAATACCCGTCACGCCATGCGGCTGTGTCTTTTCCAGCAGTTTCGCGATGCGGAAATCGGAGAGGGCGGCGGTGCCGTGGAGGAAGAGCGTCTGGGTCATGGTCGCGTCGGCCGGGAATAGTTTTCCGGGATTTTACACGCGGCTCCCGGTTTTTAGCCGACCGAACCTCTGACTTTGACGTTGGACCGGGCTTTTTGCTACTGTCGGGCAGCCCATCCAACAGGATTGCCATGAACTATTGCAGCCACTGCGGCGCCCCTCTAAGTCACCGGATACCGGACGGCGACAATCGTCACCGCTTCATCTGCGACGCCTGCGGCACCATCCACTACCAGAACCCGCGCATGGTGGTCGGCTGCCTGCCGGTATGGGAAGACAAGGTGCTGCTCTGCCGCCGGGCCATCGAACCGCGCTATGGCCTGTGGACCCTGCCGGCCGGCTTCATGGAGAACGGCGAGACTACGGCCGAGGGGGCGATGCGGGAGACGCTGGAGGAAGCTGGGGCACGAGTGGAACTGGAAGGTCTGTACACCCTGATCAATATTCCGGACATCGACCAGGTCTATCTGTTGTTCCGCGCCCGATTGCTGGATCTGGACTTCGCCGCCGGCGAAGAAAGCCTGGAAGTCGGCCTGTTCAGGGAGGCCGACATTCCGTGGGAGCAGATGGCCTTCCGTACGGTGAGGAAGACCCTTGAACATTACTTCGAGGACCGCCGATCAGGTGAGTTTCCCCTGCACTTCGGCGATCTGGACCGGCGGCAAAGCTAAGGCAGCGCTTAACCGATGCCGTCGCTCCCGCGAAAGCGGGAGCCCAGTCTAATCAAAGCACTGGATTCCCGCTTGCGTAGGAATGACGGTCACAATCAGGCCGCGCCCAGCAAGGCGTTCATCCGTTTCACGAAACCAGCCGGATCGGCCAGTTGGCCGCCATCGAGCAGCACCGCCTGATCGAACACCAGTTTGGCCAGTTCACCGAATCGGTCACCCGCCTCGCCATCCAGACGTTTGACCAAGGCATGGCCAACATTGATCTCCAGGATCGGCTTGCTGACCGGCGCATTCTGGCCCATGGCCTTCATCATGCGGGCCAGGTGGCCGCTCATGTCGTGTTCATCGGCAACCAGACAGGCCGGTGAATCGACCAGACGGGTACTGACCCGGATCTCCTTGACCTCGTCTTTCAGGGACTCCTGCATCCGTTCGATCAGGGCCTTGGATTCTTCGGCCTTGGGCGCTTCCTCTTCGGCCTTGTCGCCCTCTTCCGACTTGACGGCGGACAGGTCCAGGTCGCCCTTGGCCACGCTGGCCAGCGACTTGCCGTCGAACTCGAACAGGTGTGAAACCACCCACTCGTCGACCCGGTCGGTCAGCAGCAGCACCTCAATGCCCTTCTTGCGGAAAATCTCCAGATGCGGGCTGGACTTGGCCGCCGGCAGGCTGTCGGCGGTGATGTAATAGATCTTGTCCTGGCCTTCCTTCATGCGGCCGATGTAGTCGGCCAGCGAGACGCTAGGCTCGTCGCAGGTGGTGCTGCGGAAACGCAGAAGCTTGGCGATGCGTTCCTTGTTCGCCATGTCCTCGCCCACGCCCTCCTTGAGCACCTCGCCGAAGCTGTCCCACAACTTCGCATAGTCGTCCTTGCGGTTCTCGGCCAGGTCGTCGAGCAGGTCGAGCACCTTCTTCACGCAACCGGCGCGGATCATCTCCATGTCCTTGGTCTGCTGCAGGATCTCGCGCGAGACGTTGAGCGGCAGGTCGGCGGCGTCGATCACGCCGCGCATGAAGCGCAGATAGGCCGGCATCAGCTTGCGCGCATCTTCCATGATGAACACGCGCTTCACGTACAGCTTGACGCCGGTCTTGGCCTCTCGGTCCCACAGATCGAACGGGGCGTGAGCCGGGACATACAGCAGCACGGTGTAGTCCTGGCGGCCCTCGACCCGGGCATGGGTCCAGGCCATCGGGTCTTCATAGTCGTGGCCAACGTGCGGGTAGAAGGCCTTGTACTCTTCTTCGGTGATGTCGTTCTTGGACCGCGCCCACAGTGCGTTGGCCTTGTTGACGGTTTCTTCCTCACCCTTGTCGTTGATGAAGACGATGGGAATGGCGATGTGGTCGGAGTACTGGCGAATGACGGTCTTGATCCGCCACTCCTCAAGGAATTCGGCCTCGTCCTCTTTCATGTGCAGGACGATCTCGGTGCCGCGGGCTTCCTTTTCCACCGTTTCCAGCGTGTATTCGCCGGTGCCCTCAGATTCCCAGCGCACGCCATGTTCCTTGGTCAGACCGGCGCGACGGGTGGTCAGGGCCACCTTGTCGGCGACAATGAAGCTGGAATAGAAGCCGACGCCGAACTGGCCAATCAGTTGGGCGTCCTTTTTCTGGTCGCCGGTCAGCTTGCCGAAAAACTCCTTGGTGCCGGACTTGGCGATCGTGCCGATGTGCTCGATCACTTCCTGCCGGTTCATGCCGATGCCGTTATCGCGGATGGTCAGCGTCCTGGTTTCCTTGTCGGCCTTGATCCAGATTTTCAGTTCCGGATCGTTCTCATAGAGGGCGCCGTCGTTGAGGGCCTCGAAGCGCAGCTTGTCGGCCGCGTCGGCGGCGTTCGAACACAGCTCGCGGACGAAAATTTCCTTGTGCGAGTACAAGGAATGAATCATCAGTTGCAGCAGTTGCTTGACCTCGGCCTGAAAGCCCAGGGTTTCTTTGGTGTTATCGCTCATCGTTGCAAGTCCTGGAAATGAAACCGGCCCCGTATCTGGGGCCGGCATGGCAATACTTCAAGAGGGGAGAATCAGCGCAGGCCCAATACGTCCTGCATGTCATACAGCCCGCTGTTCTTTCCGGCCAGAAACCGCGCCGCGCGCAATGCGCCCAAAGCGAAGGTCATCCGGCTCGACGCCTTGTGGGTGATCTCGACCCGCTCGCCGATGGCGGCAAACAGTGCGGTGTGGTCGCCCACGATATCGCCGCCACGCACGGTGGCAAAGCCGATGGTGGACGGCTGGCGCTCTCCGGTAACGCCCTCGCGACCGTAGACGGCGCATTCCCTGAGGTCGCGGCCGAGCGCATTGGCGATCACCTCGCCCATGCGCAGCGCGGTGCCGGATGGTGCATCGACCTTGTGCCGGTGATGGGCTTCGACGATTTCGATGTCATAGCCCTCGTTCAGTACCCGGCTGGCCATATCGAGCAGCTTGAATACCAGGTTGACGCCAACGCTCATGTTCGGGGCGAATACGATGGGGATCTCTTTCGCGGCAGCGGCGATGGTGGCCTTGCCGGCCTCGTCGAAGCCGGTGGTGCCGATGATCAGGGCGACCTTGTATTTCCGGCAGGCCTCGATGTGGGCCAGCGTGGCTTCCGGCCGGGTGAAGTCGATCAGGGCTCCCGCGCCGTTCAGGGCCGCATCCAGATCATCGCTGATCGCAACCTGTTGCGGTGCGCCGACCAGCTCGCCGGCATCACGCCCGAGCAGCGGGCTGCCTGTGCGCTCCAGTGCCGCATGCAATCGCATGTCCGGCGCAGCGGCCACCGCCTCCAGCAGGGCCCGGCCCATCCGGCCCGACGCGCCAGCAATGGCGATGTTCAAGGTCATGGCTTGGCCTCGGGCTTCGCGGCGGCAGGTTTGACATCGCCCTCCAGCCCCTTGAACTTGTCGTCCTCGAAGAGCACGGTGATATGTCGCTGCTCGACCAGCTTGCCATCCTTGTTGAGCGAATAGACGTAGTCCCAGCGTTCCTTGTGGAAAGGATCGACGATCAGGGGCGTACCCAGCACAAATCGGACCTGGGACGGCGACATACCCGGCTTGAGCTTGTCGAGCATATCCTGAGTCACCAGATTGCCCTGCCGAACCTCGATGCGGTACGGATGCACGCGGGAAACGGGGTTCCAGCTACCGCAACCAGCCAGTGCAGCAGACAGCAAAATCAATGTCATTACAGTTTTCATGGATGAATCCCACGGTAAAGGCGCGTTATGATAACGCGCCAGACAAGAACGAGTCACATTATGACCAGCGGAGATCAACTTAAAAGTTTGGGCCTCAAAGCCACGGGCCCCCGGATGAAAATCCTGCAGCTGTTCGAGGATGCAGACCAATCGCACCTTTCAGCCGAGGAAATCTATCGTCTGTTGCTGGCCGAGCACGAAGATGTGGGCTTGGCCACTGTCTACCGCGTGCTGACCCAGTTCGAGCAGGCAGGCATCTTGGTCCGGCACCGTTTCGACGACGACAAGTCAGTCTATGAACTCAACAAGGGCGGCCATCACGACCACCTGCTATGCATACAATGCGGCAGGGTCGAGGAATTTTACGATCCCGAAATAGAAAAACGTCAAAAACAAATTGCTGCGGAACGCGGCTTCGAAATCCACGACCACTGCCTGTACCTGTATGTGGATTGCATAAAGCAAGACTGCCCGTTTA
>JARLJM010000213.1 GCA_031291185.1 Parasulfuritortus sp.
CAGGTCTTTGGGCGAGATTTCCTTGACGCAGGCCTTGGCGGCGCGGACGAAATCCATCAGGCCCATGGGTTGTTCGGGTTTGAAAGTGTTGTACATCGGTCGTACTCCGGGAGTGTTATTGAAAAGGCGTGAACCCGATTTAGGGCTACGATCAAAAATATCACATTGCGCGTTTATTCTGTCTCGTTACCATGTCGGGCATGTGATGGAAACAAACCGAGGGAGCGCGATGGAACTGGCCTGGTGGCATTGGATGGTGTTGGGCATGACGCTGGTGGCGCTGGAGATGCTGGTCACCACTTTTTTTCTGATCTGGTTCGGCATGGGTGCTTTGCTGGTCGGTGTGCTCATGTTGTTAGCCGCGCCAGGCTTTGCGGTGCAGATGGTGTTGTGGGCTGTGCTTTCTGTGGTCATGACCGGCGTCTGGCTGAGGTATTTCAAGAATCCGGACCGGACTCGTTCCGGCCAGGCCAAGGAAGGCGTGCGCGGCGTGGCTGGCCTGGTGACCAAGCCGATTACCGAAACCAGCGCAGGCGAGATGATGTTCCAGCGCCCGGTGTTGGGCGCGGATCGCTGGCCGGTGGTGGCGGACGAACCGATTGCCGCCGGTGAACGGGCGTGCATCGTCGATGTGCTCGGACAAACTTTGAAAGTCACAAAGGTAGGAGGTTGACAATGGGTGGTCAGATCGTTTCCCTGGTACTGATATTTTTCCTGTTCCTGACTCTCTGGAAGGGCGTGCGCATCGTGCCCCAGGGTGAAGAGTGGGTGGTCGAGCGGCTGGGCAAGTATCGGGATACCCTGATGCCAGGCCTGCACATTCTGGTGCCCTACATCGATTCCGTGGCCTACAAGGTCACCACCAAGGACCTGATCCTGGACATCCCCCAGCAGGAGGTGATTACCCGCGACAACGCGGTGCTGGTGACCAATGCCATCGCCTTTGTGAAAGTGACCGATACCCAGAGTGCGGTCTATGGCGTGACCAACTTCCAGCTGGCGGTGATGAATCTGGTGCAGACCACGCTGCGCGCCATCATCGGCGACATGGACCTTGATCAGGCCCTGTCAAGCCGGGACCAGATCAAGGCCAAGCTTAAGGCATCCATCTCCGACGATGTCTCCGACTGGGGGCTAACCCTCAAGTCGGTGGAGATCCAGGATATTTCCCCGTCGGCCACGATGCAGAAATCGATGGAATTGCAGGCCGCGGCGGAGCGGGAACGGAAGGCGACGGTGACCCGCGCCGAGGGCGACAAGCAGGCGGCCATACTTGAAGCGGAAGCACGCCTGGAGTCCGCCAAGCGCGATGCCGAGGCCCAGGTGCGCCTGGCCGAAGCCTCCGCTGAAGCGATCCGGCGCATCGCCGCCGCGATCCCGGAAAAGGAACTTCCCGCCATGTACATGCTCGGAGAAAAGTACATCGGTGCGCTGAAGGAAATGGCATCCGCACCTGGAAGCAAGACGGTCATGCTGCCGGGCGATCTGGTCAAAAGTCTGGAGGGCTTGCTGGGGCGTCGCTGATCGCGGTGAGGATTATCATTTTGCTGTGACGCCCATGTTAAAATGTACTATGTGACTTAAACCTTTTTCTAAAGTATTGCGTGCAACTGCCGATATTGTCGGTGTATGCCTTGGGTTCATTTGGGGTTGGCTATGAAAAAACTGCTGGTTTTACTGTTATCGGTCCTGGTCGCTACGGCCGCACCTTTGGCTGAGGCGGCTGCCAAGAAACAAAGTGAACAGGCGACATCGACCAAGGTGGTAGCAAAGTCCAAGCACCACAAGCATGCCGGCAAGCGGCAAAAAAAGACGGTTGCCAAGGCGTCTAGACACACTTCCCACAAGCATGTCGCTCATCGCAAACATGCCGTCAAGGCCGATGTCACGGCCAATGCTCCTGCCGCAGTCAGCGAGCCGGTTGTCGCCAGGATTCCCGTTGCCGCGCCGGTCGTGAGCATACAGCCGGCCAATGCCTCACCGGCCGATCTCAAGCTCAGCCAGGCTCTGGAACGGACGCCGCAATCCGCCACGCAGGAAACGCCGAATACGGCAAACCTTGATCTTCGCTCTGCCGCCGTGCTGGTGGTCGACCAGAAAACCGGCAAGGCCCTGTATGCCAAGAACCCGGACATGCAGACGCCCATTGCGTCGATCACCAAGCTGATGACCTCGCTGGTGGTGCTGGAGGCCGGACAGTCCCTGTCCGAGCAGATCACGGTCAGCGACGCCGATGTGGATCGGCTCAAGTACACGACTTCCCGTCTGCCGGTCGGTACGACCCTGACCCGGGCCGAGTTGATGCACCTCGCCCTCATTGCTTCTGAAAACCGCGCAGCGGCAGCGCTTGCCCGATCCTATCCGGGCGGCCGGGACGCCTGCATCAAGGCCATGAATCGCAAGGCGGCCGAACTGGGCATGACCCATACCCATTATGTCGACGGCACCGGTCTGAACAGCGGCAACCAGTCCACCGCCGCCGATCTGGCAAAGCTGGTCAACGTGGCTTCGGGCAATCCAACCATCCATCAGATCACCTCTACCGGTGAATACGGCATCGACCTGCCCGGTTACCAGATGGTGAAAATACGACAGCACGGCAAGACCCGCAGGGTGTCGCGCGAGGTGGAGCGGCGCGTAGCCTTCCACAATACCAATGCGCTGACCCGCAATCCGGACTGGGAAATCGGTCTGTCCAAGACCGGCTTCATCAACGAGGCGGGTCATTGCCTGGTGATGCAGACCAATATCGCCGGTCGCAAGGTCATCATGGTGTTGCTTGATTCGGTCGGTAAATTCTCCCGGATCGGCGATGCCAACCGTGTCCGCAGCTGGCTGGAAGGTGGCGGCAGGGAGACCTGAACGGCCGGAACTTACCGAATGGTAAGCCGCTGAACTTTGCCGGGGCAGGTTTTGCCGGTATCCTCCGCTGGCCTGATGAAACCCGGTGTTATGTCTGAAATTTCTCACTTAGCCGTTCGTGAACTTGCCTGCGCCCGCGGCGAGCGGACGCTATTTTCCGGCATGAACTTCCAGCTTCGGCTTGGCCAGCTGTTGCTGGTGCAGGGCGGCAACGGTCGCGGCAAGACCAGCCTGCTCCGACTGTTGTGCGGGCTGGCGCAGCCCCTGGAGGGCGAGGTCCACTGGCGTGGCCAGGAAATAGGCGGGGTCCGGGAGGAATACCATCGCGAGATGGCCTACATCGGCCACGTAAACGGCATCAAGGACGATCTCACTCCATTGGAAAACCTGCGCCTGAGTGCGGCCCTGGCAGGACGTCATTTGGACGAGCGCACGGCCGAGCAATCGCTGATCAGGCTGGGTCTGGAACGCTGCCTGGATTTGCCCGCACGGGTGTTGTCCTTCGGTCAGCGTCGGCGCGTGACCCTGGCCGGCCTGATGACGGCTGGCGCGGTGCTCTGGATTCTGGATGAACCTCTGACCGGGCTCGATGTGCATGGCGTAGCCCTCATGGAAGGCTTGCTGCGCGACCATGTGACCGGTGGTGGCATGGTGGTGATGACCACGCACCAGCCGCTTTCGCTGGAAGGCGTGGCCACGGTGCCGCTACAGGTCGGCCCCGTGTTGCAGCCACAGGAAGACTGATCGCCATGCTGCGCTTTCTAATTACCGTCATCCGCCGCGACTTGCTGCTGGCCGCCCGGCGCAAGGGCGACTGGCTGACCTCGCAATTTTTCTTCGTCATGGTGGTGAGCATGTTCCCGCTCGGCATCGGGCCCGAGCCGGAGATGCTGCGCCGGATCGCGCCGGGCGTGGTCTGGGTGGCGGCACTGCTTGCGTCGCTGCTGTCGCTGTCCCGCCTGTTTGCCGACGATCACCGCGACGGCAGTCTGGAGCAGATGCTGCTCTCGCCCGAGCCGCCTGTACTGCTGGCGCTGGGCAAGGCCCTGGCGCATTGGCTGATCTACGGCGTGCCGTTACTGGTCATCGCGCCGGTGCTGGGCCTCCAGTTCGGTTTGCAGGCCGATGTCATCGGCGTTCTGATGCTGTCACTGCTGATCGGTACGCCGGTGCTTTCGCTGCTCGGCAGCGTGGGCGCGGCGCTGACCCTGGGCCTGCGTGGAGGAGGGGTATTGTTGACGTTGTTGATCCTGCCCCTGTATGTTCCTGCACTCATCTTTGGTGCCGGCGCGGTGGATGCCACGCTGGCCGGTTTGGGGCCGGAGGCCAATCTGTCCCTGCTCGCCGCCTTTGCGATGCTGACCTTGATGGTCGCCCCCTGGGTGACCGCGGCCGCCCTGAGAATTTCGATCGAGTGACCATGTCCTTTTCAATTTACAAATATGCCTCGCCGATGACCTTTTACGGTCTGGCCGGCAAAATGATTCCCTGGTTTTCCTGGGGTGCGGCCATCCTGGCCGGGCTGGGCCTGTACATCGCCTTTTTCATGGCGCCGACCGACTTTCAGCAGGGCGAGGCCTACCGGGTCATCTTCATCCACGTGCCCGCCGCCTGGATGTCGATGTTCATCTATATGGTGATGGCCTTCTGGTCCGCGGTCGGCCTGGCCTGGAACACCCGGTTGTCGTTCATGATGTCGCGGGCGCTGGCTCCGACCGGCGCGCTGTTCGCCTTCCTGTCGCTTTGGACCGGCGCGATGTGGGGCAAGCCCATGTGGGGCGCATGGTGGGTCTGGGATGCCCGGTTGACCTCGTCCCTGGTCCTGTTCTTCCTGTACGTGGGCATCATCGCCCTCTGGTCGGCCATCGATGACCGGCGCCGGGGCGACAAGGCGGGTGCGCTGCTGATCCTGGTCGGTGCGATCAACGTGCCCATCATCTATTTCTCGGTGAAATGGTGGAACACCCTGCACCAGGGCGCGTCGGTCAGTCTGATGCAGGCGCCCTCGATGGCGGCCATCATGCTGATGGGGATGCTGGTGATGGCCATCGCGGCCTGGTTCTACTCTATCGCCGTCGCCATGGTGCGGGTCCGCGGCATCATCCTGGAGCGGGAACGCCAGACCGAGTGGGTCAAGGAATTGCTGGAGAAAAACTGATGCATTGGGCGAGCTGGAGCGAGTTCTGGGCCATGGGCGGCTATGGCTTCTATGTGTGGGGTTCCTATGGCGCCCTGTTATTGCTCATGCTGGTTGAAATTATTTTGCTCGTGCGCGGTCACAAACAGACATTGACGCGAATCAGACGCATGAAGAACTGGGAACAAGAATGAAGTCACGTAACAAGAAACTCCTGGCCATCGGCCTGGCCGTGGTCGGTTTGGCCATCGTCGCGGCCCTGGTGCTGAACGCCTTCCGCAACAATCTGGTCTTTTTCTTCACGCCCAGCCAGGTAGCCAAGGGCGAGGCGCCCAAGGATCGCGCCTTCCGCATCGGCGGCCTGGTGGAAAAGGGCACGATGAAGCGCTCAGCCGACGGCATGACCGTGACCTTCATCGTCACCGATACCGCACTGACCATGCCGGTCAGCTACAGCGTCAAGGAGTATGGCCCGCTGCCCGACCTGTTCAAGGAAGGCAAGGGCATGGTGGCGGAAGGCAAGCTGGGTGCCGACGGTACATTCCAGGCCACTCAGGTACTGGCCAAGCACGACGAGAACTACATGCCGCCCGAGGCCGCCAGTGCGATTGCGCAGGCCCAGAAGGCACAGACACTGGTCAAATAAGTTTGAATCGTCATTCCCGCCTCCCACGGGGATTTTCTTCGGCCAAGGCGGGAATCCAGACTTGAGCCATGGAGAAACAACCGTGTGTTTATGTGCTTGCCAGCAAACAACGCGGAACGCTTTACATCGGTGTCACCAGTGACTTGGTGAAACGGGTATATGAACACAAGCAGGATTTTGTTGATGGTTTTACTAAAAGCTATGCCGTGCACCAACTTGTCTGGTTTGAAATGCACGACTCCATGGAATCGGCCATAACGCGCGAGAAGCAACTCAAGAAATGGAACCGTGCCTGGAAACTGGAATTGATTGAGGAGACAAATAGTGAATGGCGTGATTTGTACAAAGATATCGTTTAGCCCCCGGCCGTCATTCCCGCGAACGCGGGAATCCATTTTTTCGCACCCATTGGATTCCCGCGTTAGCGGGAATGACGGTCAAGGAGAAACCCCATGATTCCTGAACTCGGTCATTTCGCACTGATCCTTGCCCTGATGCTGGCGCTGGTCCAGGCCATCCTGCCCCTGATTGGCGCCCACCGCGGCAATGCCACGCTGATGTCGGTGGCGCGACCCGCGGCGCAGGGACACTTCCTGTTCGTCGCCATCGCCTTCGGCTGTCTGGCCTACTCCTTCCTGAACAATGACTTCTCGGTCAAGAACGTAGCCCTGAACTCCTTTTCCCAGTTGCCGCTGCTATATCGGTTCACCGCTACCTGGGGTTCGCATGAGGGTTCCATCCTGCTCTGGACCTTGATCCTCGCGTTCTGGACCACCGCGGTCACGCTCTGGAGCCGGCACCTGCCCGAAGACATGGCCGCCCGCGTGATCGGCGTGATGGGCCTGGTCAGCGTCGGTTTCCTGACCTACATGCTGTTTGCCTCCAATCCTTTCCTGCGGCTGTTCCCGGTGCCGGCCGACGGCAATGACCTGAATCCGCTGCTGCAGGATCCGGGCATGGTGTTCCATCCGCCCATGCTCTACATGGGCTATGTCGGGTTCTCGGTGGCCTTCGCCTTCGCCATTGCGGCCCTGCTCTCGGGCAAGATGGATGTGGCCTGGGCGCGCTGGTCGCGGCCCTGGACCATCGTCGCCTGGCTGTTCCTGTCGATCGGCATCACCGGCGGCAGTTGGTGGGCCTACAACGAACTGGGCTGGGGTGGCTGGTGGTTCTGGGACCCGACCGAAAACGCCTCCTTCATGCCCTGGCTGGCCGGCACGGCGCTGCTCCATTCCCTGGCGGTGACCGAAAAGCGCGGTGCCTTCAAGAACTGGACCGTGCTGCTCGCCATCCTGGCTTTCTCCATGAGCCTGGTCGGCACCTTCCTGGTCCGTTCCGGCGTGCTGTCCTCAGTTCACGCTTTCGCCACCGATCCGACCCGGGGCGTCTTCATCCTCGGCTTCCTGGGGGTGGTGATCGGCGGTTCGCTGACCCTGTTCGCCTTCCGCGCCAACACCATGCCGTCTGGTGGCAACTTTACCTGGTTCTCACGAGAGTCCTTGCTGCTGGGCAACAACGTGGTCCTGGTCGCCGCCCTCGGCGCAGTCCTGCTCGGCACCCTCTACCCGCTGTTCATGGACGCCCTCGGCATGGGCAAGATCTCGGTCGGTCCACCCTACTTCAACTCGGTGTTCGTGCCCCTGTTCTCGCCCCTGGTGTTCCTGATGGGGGTGGGTCCGCTGGCGCGCTGGAAGCAGGCCAGCCTGCCCGACATGACGAAGCGGCTGCGCATCGCCTTCGCCATCGCCGTGGTGTCGGGCCTGTTGCTGCCGCTCACCGCTGGCAGCGGCTTCAAGCCCCTGGTCAGCTTCGGCGTCGCCCTGGCGATCTGGGCCGCACTTACCGTGCTGATGGGCTTTGCCCAGCGTCTCAAGCATGCCGACGGGCCCATGCTGCCGGCGCTGCTCAAGATGCCGCGCGGCTTCCTGGGCATGCAGATGGCCCACCTCGGTCTGGCCTGGGTGGTCGCCGGCATTGCCCTGGTGTCCGGTCTTGAAACCGAGCGCAACGTCAAGATGAACATTGGCGACCAGACCGAACTGGCCGGCTATACCTTCACGTTCCGGGGCGCCCAGATGGTTGACGGCCCCAACTACCGTGCAGCGCGCGGCAATCTTGAGGTCGGTGTCGATGGCAAGCCGGTGTTTATCCTTCATCCTGAAAAGCGGGTCTACAACGCCTCCGGCATGCCGATGACCGAGGCCGCGATCAACTACGGCTTTACCCGCGATGTCTATGCCGCGATGGGCGAGGAACTGGAAAACGGGGCCTGGACGGTCCGGGTCTTCCACAAGCCGTTCATCAACTGGCTGTGGATCGGCGGCGCTTTCATGATGCTGGGCGGGGTGCTGGCGGCTTCCGACCGGCGTTACCGGATCGCCTTGCAGAAAGGCGAACAACCCGTGGTCATGCCCCCCGTCGTGCCCGCCGCAAAGGGAGCCCAGGCATGAAACGCTGGATACCGCTGCTCATCTTCGTTGCCTTGGCCGGGTTCCTGTTCGTCGGACTGCATCGCGACCCGCGTGAAGTGCCGTCACCCTTCATCGGCAAGGCCGCGCCCGCCTTCAACCTGCCGGTGGTCGGTCAGCCGGGCAAGACCTTCTCGCCTGCCGACAACAAGGGCAAGGTCTGGCTGCTCAACGTATGGGCGCCCTGGTGCGTGTCCTGCAGCCAGGAACATGCCGAACTGATGCAGCTGGCTCAGGCCGGCGTGCCCATCTACGGTCTCAACTGGAAGGACAAGGACCGCGAAGCCGCCGCCCTGCTGCAACGTGAAGGTAGCCCCTACGTCATGGTGGCGGACGATGTTGGCGGTCAGACCGGCATCGACTGGGGCGTGACTGGCACGCCGGAGACCTACGTCATCGACAAGAACGGCATCATCCGGATGAAGCATATCGGGATCATCGATGATGCGGCGTGGCAGACCAAGTTCGTGCCGCTACTCAAGGAGTTGAACCAATGAATGCGACCTCCACGTCATTCCCGCGCAGGCGGGAATCCATTTGTTCCTATAAAAACTGGATTCCCGCCTGCGCGGGAATGACGATGCTGGTGGTGGCACTCATGTCAATCGCCCCCGCCCGTGCCGCTGAAGCCGTTCCGGTCGGCAACGACCCGGTCATCGAACAGCGCATGGTGAACCTGGCCAAGGACCTGCGCTGTCTGGTCTGCCAGAACGAGACCCTGGCCGGTTCCCATGCCGAGCTGGCCGAAGACCTGCGCAAGGACATCCGGCAGCAGATGAAGCTGGGCAAGAGCGACAAGGAAGTCGTCAAATACCTGACCGACCGCTATGGCGATTTCGTCCTCTACAAGCCGCCGTTCCGCAGCTACACCCTGCTGCTCTGGTTCGGTCCCTTCCTCTTCCTGCTCGGTGGGGCTGTGATCTGGTACGTCACCCTGAAAAAACGGCGCGGCCTCCAGCCCGTCGATCAGGTCAGCGCAGCGGCGCTCAAACAGGCCGCCGACCTGCTGGATAAAAACAACTGAACGCATCGATTTAGGAGAACCGAGTGACTTCCAACTGGACATTCTGGGCCATCGCCGCCGCTTTCGTGGTCGTCGCACTGGCCCTGGTGCTGACGCCGCTTTGGCGGCGCAAGGCGGCGGCGGTCAAGGTGGGCCGGCGCAACATCAACATCGCGGTCTACCGGGACCAGTTGAAGGAAATGGAGGCCGATCGTGGCAACGGCCTGATCTCCGATGAGCAGTTCGGCGCTGCCAAGCTGGAACTCGAAGCACGGCTGGCCCAGGACGCGGTGGAAGTCGAAGATGTCCAGTCGGTCAGAAAAGGCGGCCGATTGCTCGGCGCAGGCCTGGCCGTGCTGATTCCCGTTGCCGCCATCGGCCTGTATTCACTGCTCGGCAATCCGGCTGCGTTCCAGCCCGGTGGAGCCCCCGCAGCCGGCCAGCAGGCGACGTCACGTGACATCCAGGCCATGATGCAAGCCGCCGAAGACAAGGTCAAAGCCAACCCCGACGATGCGCAAACCTGGGGCATGCTGGCACGCGCCTATGGCGTCCTGGACAAGTGGCCGGATGCCGTCAGGGCCTACGAAAACCTCATGCGCCTCAAGCCGAATGACGCGGATACCTTGTCCCACTACGGCGAGGCCATCGCGCTCATGAATGGCCGCAACCTTGAAGGCAAGCCGATGGAGTTGGTGCGCAAGGCTCTGGAAATCGATGGCAAGAACCTCAAGGGACTCGAACTGGCCGGCATCTACGCCTTCCAGAACAAGCAATACAAGGACGCCGTCAAGAACTGGCAACAACTGGTCGACCTGTCGCCCCCCGGCGATCAATACACCCAGGACATCCAGTCTGCCCTGAACCAGGCCAGGCAACTGGCCGGCGAAGGTGCCAAGCCGGCACTCGACAACCTGTCCGGCGTCCAGGACCAGCCGGCCGCATCGGGTAGCAAGACGCTGACCGGGACGCTCTCGCTCTCGGCCAAACTCAAGGACAAGGTGAGTCCGGGCGATGTGGTGTTCCTGTTCGCCCGTGACGCCAGGTCGGGCGGCGCGCCGCTGGCCGCGATCAAGCTCGATGCGGCTTCACTGCCGGCTCCGTTCCAGCTGGATGACAGCCAGGCCATGATGGCCGGCAACGC
>JARLJM010000045.1 GCA_031291185.1 Parasulfuritortus sp.
CTCCCAGTTCACCTCCATGCTGGCCCTGATCGAGGAAGAACTGGCCAAGGCCAGGATCGGCTACACCCTCCTGACCGGCAGCACCACCGACCGCGAGTCGGTGATCAAGGGTTTCCAGGAAGGCGACATTCCGGTCTTTCTTATTTCGCTCAAGGCCGGCGGCGTCGGCCTCAACCTGACCGCGGCCGACACCGTGATCCACTTCGACCCCTGGTGGAACCCGGCGGTGGAAAACCAGGCCACCGACCGGGCCCACCGACTCGGCCAGACCAAGAATGTGTTTGTCTATAAATTGGTTGTCTCCGGCAGCATCGAGGAAAAAATACTCGCCCTGCAGGACAAGAAGGCCGAATTGGCGGCCGGCGTGCTATCCGAGGACGGGGCCGCGCTGAGCAAATTCGGAGAGTCGGATATCCGCGCCTTGCTGGCTCCGCTGCCTGCGACCGGGAAATAAGCTCGGGCGAGCGGCGCAACGTGGCTGCGCCGGGTCTACTCCTGGCTGATCCAGCGCAGCCATCGCTTGGAGGAAAGACGTGATGCCGCCTCGGACGAAGGCGATGGCAATCAAATCAGTGACGCTCGGGAACCCGACGGGCGCAGAGGTCTACTGCAAGGTTTGATACCATCCGGCCATGACCGAGGAAATTCCGTCCCACTCCTTCCGCAGTATCGTTTCCACCCAGCTTGCCCGGTTGCAACGTCGCCGTGCGGCCTATCGCCATGTCTGGATCGGCCGCCTGATCTTCTGGAGCGGCGCCCTCCTGACCGGCCTCACCGCCGTGCTGTTTGCCAACGCCACCGAATATGCCGTCAGTACGCTGCATGCACTGGACAATCGCGTGCCGTTCTGGCCCTTCATCAGCGCCCCGCTGGGCGGCGCACTGGTCGTCTGGCTGACGCGCCGTTTCTTCGCCGGTTCGGAAGGCAGCGGCATTCCCCAGGTCATGGCCGAACTGGCCCAGCACGGCACTTACCGCCGTCTGCCCCGGCCCCTGCTTTCGATTCGTATCCTGCTGGCAAAGCTGGGTATGGGGCTCGCGGCTATCTTCGCGGGCTTCTCCGCCGGCCGCGAAGGCCCCATGGTGCAGATTGGCGCCTCATTCATGGCCGTGCTCGGCGAGCACCTGCCCCGCCGCCTTCAGGTCAGCCGCCGCCATCTGCTGGCGGCCGGGGGGGCGGCGGGCATCGCTGCCGCTTTCAACACGCCGCTGGCCGGGATCATCTTCGCCATCGAGGAACTCAGTCACGGCATCGAGGAAGGCATGAGCGGCCTGATCATCACTGCCATCGTGATCGCCGGTGTCATCGGCCAGGCCTTCTGCGGCAACTATGCCTACTTCGGCTGGATCAACATCACCGGCGTGGAAAACCATCACCCGCCGCTCCTGTTGCTGGCCGCCGCCCTGCTGTGCGGTGTCGCGGGCGGGGGGTTTTCCCGGCTGCTGCTGTTCGCCACCGCGAACCAGCTGCCCGGCCCGGTCGGCCGCTGGCGCGCCGAATACCCGGTCCGGTTCGCGGCCGGTTGCGGTCTGCTGGTCGCGATCATCGGCACCGTGTCCGGCGGCCTGAGCTACGGTACCGGCTACGGCGAAGCCAAGCACCTGCTGGCCCAGGACATGGTCCTGCCCTGGCATTACGGCATCGACAAGTTCCTGGCCACCCTGGTGTCCTTCTCCAGCGGCATCCCCGGCGGCCTGTTCGCCCCTTCGCTGGCGGTCGGCGCCGGTCTTGGCCAGAACCTGCACAGCCTGATCCAGACCACCTACCAGCCGGGCATGACCAACGTACTGTGCATGGCCGGTTTTCTTGCCGCGGTGACCCAGGCGCCGATCACCGCCTTCGTCATCGTCATGGAGATGGTCAGCGGCTACGGCATGGTGATCGATCTGATGATCGTCACTATGGTCGCTTCGGGAATCTCGCGCACCATTTGCCCGCCGCTCTACCGGACCATGGCCCTGCGCTATCTCAACCCGCCAGGCTCTCCGGTACGGAAGGCGGAAAAAACCGACACCGCGGTTATCAACTGATCATGGCCGAAACCTGCCGGCCCGGCTGCGGCGCCTGCTGCATCGCCCCCTCGATCAGCAGCCCGATCCCTGGCATGCCGCAGGGGAAGCCGGCCGGCGTGCCCTGCATCCAGCTGACCGAAGATTATCGTTGCGCGATCTTCGGCAGCCCCGGCCGGCCGGCCTGCTGTTCCGGGCTACGCCCCTCGGCCGAGATGTGCGGTTCTGACCGGATCGACGCCCTCGGCTGGTTGACAGCCCTGGAAGCCGCCACGACATCCTAGCCCACCCGGCAAATTGAACTTGCTCCTGATTCGCCTTTCATGGATAATCCCGCGTCTTTCCGGTACGCATTGAAGAGAGTCCGACATGAAACCCGGCATTCACCCCGATTACAAAGAGATCAACGTGGCTTGCGGTTGTGGCGCTACGTTCGTAACCCGCTCCACCATGGGCAAAGACCTGCATGTGGAAGTCTGCTCTTCCTGCCATCCGTTCTACACCGGCAAGCAGAAGATCGTCGACACCGCGGGTCGCGTCGAGAAGTTCCGCCAGAAGTACGGCATGAAGAAGTAACCCTTCAGGGATACTGGCAAGGAAGGCAGCTCAAGGCTGCCTTTTTTGTTTATCGAACGCCATGAGCATGCACGTTCCCAGCCGAGCCGAGAAATTCTGGCTCTTCGCCTTTCTGGCTGTCTGGTGCTTTTTCGGCCTGACCGGCCGTGACGCCTGGAAGCCGGAAGAAGCCCTGTCGCTGGCGCCCATCCTCGACTGGCTCGACCACGGCGGGCTCGCGGCTGCTTCGCCGGCCCCCTTTCATACCCTGCTTTCGGGTTTCTTCGCATGGATCACCCAGCCCTGGCTGGATGCCCAGGACGGCGCACGGCTGGCCAGTGGCGCCCTGACGCTCGCCGCACTGATATTCACGGCCTATGCGGCACTGGCCCTGTTCGGCCCCGGCTTCGGCGCCGCCGCCGCGCTCGCCCTGATCGGCTGTTTCGGCCTCATGCTGCGCGCGCATGCCCTACTGCCGGAAACGGCCCTGCTGATGGGCTATGCCTGGCTGCTCTTCGGCATCGCCCAGGCCAGGGATAACGTCCGGCGAGGCGCCATCGCCATCGCCCTGTCCGGTCTGGTGCTGGCACTCAGCCGCGGCCTGACGGATCTGGTAGCCACCATCCTGATCGTCGTGCTGCCACTCCTGTCCCGCGACTGGCGCAGCCGCACCTATCGCCAGGCCGCGCTGCTCGGGCTGGCTGGCCTGGCCGCACTGCTGCTGGTCTGGCTTGGCGCACTCGGCTTGTCCGGCGACCATGCCATCGGCACGTGGTGGGGCCAGTTCACCAGCCGGCTCACACCCGACCACAGCCCCGCTGCCCTGCTCAACCTGCTGACCTGGTTCGCCTGGCCGGTCTGGCCGCTTGCACTCTGGGCGATCTGGCATGAACACCGCCGCCTGCGCCGGGCGCCCGAACTGCATCCGGTCCTCGTGGTGCTGGCGGTCACCTTCGTGCTCGGTCTCTGGCCAAGCCATTCCGGCGGCAGCGCCCTGCCGGTGCTGGTGCCCCTGGCACTGCTCGCCAGCCACGGCGTGGCCAGCCTCAAGCGCGGCGGCGCCCAGGGTTTCTACTGGTTTGGCGTGCTCTGCTTCATGTTCTTCGCCATCGCCTTCTGGGTCTATTTCGCTGCCTTGGAATGGGGCGTGCCCTACCAGATCGCCAAACACCTGAAACAGATGACGCCGTCGTATCAGGCCAGCAGCGTCCATGCCGGCACGCTGCTGGCCGCGACTGTCGTCACCCTGCTCTGGCTGGCCGTGATTCCACTGTTCCCCCGCGCCAAGGCCCGTCCGGTCCTGGTCTGGGCAACCGGCATGGCGATGACCTGGTTCCTCCTGATCCTGCTGTTCCGGCCCTGGGCCGAGGCCGGCTGGGGCTATCGCCCGCTGATCGAGGACATGGCAAGCCACCTGCCGGCCAACGCCTGCCTGCGCGCCGACGTCGACCCGGCCATGACCACCATGCTGCGCCTGCGCCTGGGCAAGCGATACCGTACCGACGGCCAATGCGCCTACTGGCTGACTTCCCATCCTGCAGCCAAGCTCAGTGGCCCTATCTGGGAGGGCAGCCGGCCGCGGGACAGGAAAAAACACTATCGGCTTTATGTACGTATTTCATCGATAAGTCGCAATGGGGTACTAGACTGATAACTTGATCCTTTCGCGGGAATTCAGTTATGCAGCCAAGCGACACGCTGGACACCATCCTGCCCCTCCGCCCCCGGCGGCCGGAATCGCTGCTGCAGGTACTTCGCGACATCCAGGAAATCCACAACCACATTCCAGCCGGCATTGACTTGGCGGTAGCCGATGCCCTGGACGTACCCCTGGCCCGGGTACGCGGCGTGATCGGCTTCTATTCCTTCCTTTCTAGCGAGCCACAGGGCCGCTACCGGCTGCTGTTCTCCGACAACATCACCGACCGCATGCTGGGCAACCAGGATCTGCTGCAGACCCTGTGCGGCAAGCTCTGGCTGGAGCCGGGCAAGCTCTCCGAAGACGGCCTGGTCAGCGTCGACACCACGTCCTGCACCGGAATGTGCGACCAGGGCCCGGCCATGCTGGCCAACGGCCGCGCCATCACCCGATTGAGCCACCACCGCATCAATGAGATCGCGGAGCTGGTGCGCAGCCAGACCCCGGTCGCCGACTGGCCGGTCGAATTCTTCCGGGTCGACGACCAGATCCGCCAATCGGGCCCGTTGCTCGACTGCGGCCCGATGGCCGGCGAGGCGCTCGAAGCCGCGCTCGACCGCAGCCCGGACGGCGTGATCGAGCAACTCAACCTGTCCGGCCTGCGCGGCCGCGGCGGCGCAGGCTTCCCGACCGGACGCAAGTGGGCCGCCTGCAAGGAAGCGTCCGCCGATACTCGCTACGTGGTCTGCAACGCCGACGAGGGCGAACCCGGCACCTTCAAGGACCGCGTCCTGCTCACCCGCCACGCCGACCTGCTGTTCGAGGGCATGACCGTATGCGGCCTGACCGTGGGCGCGAAACTGGGCTTTCTCTACCTGCGCGGCGAATACCGCTACCTGCTGGAACCGTTGCAGCAACTGCTCGACAAGCGCCGGCAGGCCGGGCTGCTGGGCGTGAATATCCGCGGCCAGGCCGGTGCCGATTTCGATATCGTCATCCACCTCGGCGCCGGCGCCTACGTCTGCGGCGAGGAATCGGCCCTGATCGAATCGCTCGAAGGCAAGCGCGGCATTCCGCGCAACCGACCACCGTTCCCGGTCACCCATGGCTATCTGCAGAAGCCGACCGTGGTCAACAACGTCGAGACCTTCTGCGCCGCCGCCTTGGTCACCCTGCACGGCGGCGACTGGTTCAAGGGCCACGGCACCGCGCAATCCACCGGCAGCAAGCTGCTCTCCGTCTCGGGTGACTGCGCCCGGCCGGGCATCTACGAATACCCGTTCGGCATCACGGTGCGCCAGGTGCTGACCGACTGCGGCGCCGCCAACACCCTGGCGGTGCAGGTCGGCGGCCCGTCCGGCACCTGCATCGGGCCACACGAATTCGACCGCAGGCTGTGCTTTGAGGACCTCGCCACTGCCGGCGCCTTCATGATCTTCGACGACACCCGCGACATGTTCGAGGTGGCGCACAACTTCACCGACTTCTTCGCCCACGAGTCCTGCGGCTTCTGCACGCCGTGCCGGGTCGGCACCAGCATGCTCAAGGGCATCATGGCCAAGGTCGCGGCCGGCCACGGCACCCGCCATGAACTGGACGAGGTCGAGCAACTGGACAAGGTGTTGCAGCAATCAGCCCATTGCGGCCTCGGCCACACCGCCTGCAACCCGACTCTGGACATGCTCAAGCGCTTCCGGCCGGCCTTCGAGCGGCGCCTGAAGTCGCTCAATTTCCAACCCGACTTCGACCTTGATGGCGCTCTCGCCCGCGCCCGTGCCATGACCGGCCGGGACGATGCCGGCGCCCATCTACGGACGGAGGAAGCATGAGCGAAAACACCTTCAACCTCGACGGCTCGCCCGTTCCCTTCGAACCGGGCCAGACCGTGCTCCAGGCCGCGCTCGCGGCGGACCGCTACATCCCGCACCTGTGCTATCACCCGGAATTCAAGCCGCACGGCAGTTGCAAGGTGTGCACGGTCAAGGTGGGCGGCCGCACCGCCGCTTCCTGCACCTTCCCCGCCCAGGCTGGCCTGATCATAGAAAGCAACACCGAAGAGATGAACGCGCTGCGCCGCACCCTGGTGCAGATGCTGTTCGCAGAGGGCAACCACTTCTGCCCGTCCTGCGAGAAGAGCGGCAACTGCCTGCTGCAGGCGCTCGGCTATGACCTGGGCGTGACCACCGCCGGCTTCCGCCACATGTTCCCCGACCGCCCGGTCGACGCCAGCCACCCCGACCTGTGGATCGACTTCAACCGCTGCATCCTGTGCGAGCTGTGCGTGCGCGCCTCGTGCGAGGTCGACGGCAAATGCGTGTTCGCCCTGTCGGGGCGCGGCATTACCAAAAATCTGGTGGTCAATTCACCCTCCGGCCTGTTGGGCGATACCGACATCAGCCCGGACGACAAGGCCGCACACGTCTGCCCGGTCGGCGCCATCCTGCCCAAGCGGGTCGGTTTCGCCGTGCCCATCGGCGAGCGCCGCTTCGACCTCAGCCCGATCAGCGCCCAGGCACTGGCCGACGCGCCACGATCGCAGACGCCGGCGCAACCCTGCTCGTCCTGCGAAGGGAGCGAATGATGGCCAAGCTGCGCGTCGCCACCACCTCGCTGGCCGGCTGCTTCGGCTGCCACATGTCGCTGCTCGACATCGACGAGCGGCTGTTCGAACTACTCAAGCACATCGAATTCGACCGCACCCCGCTGACCGACATCAAGCACTGCGGCCCCTGCGATATCGGCCTGATCGAGGGCGGCATCTGCAATGCGGAAAACGTCGAAGTGCTGCGCGAATTCCGCCGCAACTGCAAGATACTGGTCGCGGTCGGCGCCTGCGCCGTGACCGGCGGCCTGCCCGCCCAGCGCAACCATCTCGACCTGGGTGCCTGCCTGACCGAGGTCTACCTGACCGAACCGGGCCTCGCCCACGGCGGCATCCCGAACGACCCGGAACTGCCGCTGCCGCTGGACAAGGTCCATCCGCTGCACGAGGTGGTCAAGGTCGATTACTTCCTGCCCGGCTGCCCGCCCCCCGCCGATGCCTTCTGGCAGTTCCTGACCGACCTCGTCGCCGGACGTACTCCGGAACTGGGCCACGGACTGATCAAATACGACTGAGCAAACATGACTGAACTCGCCACCAACCTGCGCCGGGTCGCCATCGATCCCCTGTCCCGCGTCGAGGGCCACGGCAAAGTGACATTGCTGCTCGACGAGAACAACCACGTCACCCAAGCCCGCCTGCACATCGTCGAATTCCGCGGCTTCGAGAAGTTCGTCCAGGGCCGGCCCTACTGGGAAATCCCGGTCATGGTCCAGCGCCTGTGCGGCATCTGCCCGGTCTCCCACCACCTCGCGGCCTGCAAGGCCATGGACCAGGTGGTCGGCGTCGATCATCTGACACCTACGGCCGAAAAGCTGCGCCGACTGATGCACTACGGCCAGATCCTGCAATCGCACGCTCTGCACTTCTTCCACCTGTCCTCGCCCGACCTGCTGTTCGGCTTCGGCTCCGACGTGGCCAAGCGCAACATCGTCGGCATCGCCACCGAATATCCGGAGATTGCGCGCCAGGGCGTGCTGCTGCGCAAGTACGGCCAGGAAGTCATCCGCCACACCGCCGGCAAGCGCATCCACGGCACCGGCGCCGTGCCGGGCGGCGTCAACAAGAACCTGAACCAGGCAGAACGCGATGCCCTGCTGGCCGACATCTACCAGATCATCGCCTGGTGCCGCGACGCGGTGGCCATGGCCCGCAGACTGTTCGAACAGGACCCGGAGCTGTACAACGACTTCGGCCGCTTCGAGGCCAACACGCTCAACCTGATCCGTGCCGACGGCGCCATGGACCTCTACCACGGCGGCTTGCGTGCTCGCGACCGCGACGGCAAGACCCTGTTCGACCACGAGAACTACGACCATTACTGGGACCACATCTACGAAGACGTGAAATCCTGGTCCTACATGAAGTTCCCCTTCCTGCGCCAGATCGGGCCGGAAGACGGCTGGTACCGGGTCGGCCCGCTGACCCGGGTCACCCAGTGCGACTTCATCCCCACCCCGCTGGCCGACGTCGAACGGCGCGCGTTCATGGCCTACGACAGCGGCCGGGCCGCTGGCGCCACGCTCGGCACCCACTGGGCGCGCATGATCGAGATGCTGCACTCGGCCGAGGCGATCAAGGAACTGCTGCATGACAGCGACCTGCTGGGCGACGACCTGGTCATGCACGGCGAACATCGCGAACGCGGCGTCGGCGTGCTGGAAGCGCCGCGCGGCACCCTGATCCACCACTACCGCGTCGACGAGAACGACCTCGTGGTCCGCGCCAACCTGATCGTCTCGACCACCCACAACAACCAGGCCATGAACGAGGCGATCCGCGCCGTGGCCCGCCAATACCTGGATGGCCGCGAACTGACCGAGGGCCTGCTCAACCACATCGAGGTCGCCATCCGCGCCTTCGACCCCTGCCTGTCCTGCGCGACGCATGCACTGGGCAAGATGCCGCTGACCCTGAACCTGATCGACGCCGAGGGCCGCGAAATCGACCGCCTGGCCCGCGACGGAAGCGGCGAATGTAGCGCAGGAGAGTGTTGCTGAAACCCATCCTGATCATCGGCATCGGCAACCCGAGCCGGGGCGACGACGCGCTCGGGCCGATGCTGATCGAGCAGATGGAAGTCCTGAACCTGCCGGGCGTGGAACTGCTCACCGATTTCCAGTTGCAAATCGAGTACGCCTACGACCTGCAAGGCCGCGACAAGGTGATCTTCGTCGATGCCAGCGTCAGCGGCCCCGAGCCCTGCACGTTCAAACGAATCTCCCCCGAGGAAGACAACAGCTACAGCAGCCACGCCCTGTCGCCAGCCGCCGTGCTGCACGGCTACCAAAAGCTGTACGGCCAGCCACCCGAATCCTACGTGCTGGCAATCCGCGGCTATGAGTTCGAATTGGGAGAAGGGGTAAGTAGCCAGGCGGCCGCCAATCTGGAACTGGCGGTCACCGGATTGATCGATGGCCTGGCAAATGCCTCGTTTGGTCCTCTGCGGGTTGGCTTCGGCGTCAAGCTCGACGAGTAAAGGCGCCGGGGATTGCCGCTTATCGGCCATTGCTGCAATTGACGGACATGCTTGGAGATTTTCCGAACATCGGCTTACCGGTAGCCATTCAAATGGTCAGTAATGAACCTATATGAGCCTGTCCCTGGTTCCCGAAAACCGCCCCATTAACAGCTGGTTCGCACTCAATTGATGTCTTATGAGCTGTGCCTACGCGGTGTCATTGAAATGCAAACCGGCCTTCGCGGAATAACCTCAGACAGGCATCAACTACGGTCTCATCGTAGAGATTGATTTTGCCCTTCTCGATCTCGCCAAATGCAACTTCACTTCCAAGGCTTGGCCGATACGGCCGGTGAGACATGATGGCTTCAACGACATCGGCCACGGCCAGGATTCGCGCACCGAACAAGATTTCTCCATCGCTGATGCCATTGGGATAGCCTGAACCATCCAGCCGTTCATAATGCTGGTAAACCATTTCGGCAATTGGCCAGGGGAACCGGATCCCTTTGAGGATTTCGTGGCTGGATACCACGTGGTTCTTGACCATGGCAAATTCCAGATCGGTCAACCGGCTTGGTTTGACCAGAATCTCGGCGGGCACGTTAATCTTCCCGATATCATGCACGATTGCTGCCAGATAGATGCCATGTGCGTCGTCCTCACTCAAGCCCAACTCCATGGAGATTGCTTGAGCCAAGGCTGCGACGCGGTGTTGATGACCAGCTGTATAGGGGTCACGCATCTCAATCGTAATTGAAATGGCACGTAGTGCATCTTCAAGGCTGTTTCGCAACACATGCTCGTGGTGCCCCTCAAGCAGTGCTAGCCGATTCTTCTCCCCCTTCGTGCGCAGCATCTCGATTCCGAATGATGTATCAGAAGCGGTTTCCTTCAAGTATTGAACCTGAACACTGCCAAATTCGTTCGCTTCTCTGGCGCTGAGAATGAGAGCGCCAATAGGATTTCCCTCGAAATGCAATGGCAGGATGATGATGGAGCGGTAACCGAACTTCGAAGCCTGCTCGCCAAGACTGCGATGCACTGACTCGTGCAAGGTGTCATTGATGACCAACTCCTGGCCTGTTCTGACTGCCTGCATTACGGGCTCCAGCCCGTTGCCTGCCTTGTTCCAGTCCATTTTGTGGTCTGGGGTCTCGCAGGTTGAATAGGCAGCAGCGGTCCGCAATAACTTATCGGGTTCTGGTCCGCTAAATCCGATCCAGGCACCCAGATAGTCGCCTGCTTCGACGATTTCACGGCAAATCCTGTCGAGTAGTTCTTGTTCACTTTTTGCAAACAACAAGGAGCGGTTGCCTGCGGATAGTACCTTCAGTGCACGATTGACGCGTGCCAGCTCATCATTCACAGCCTGAATCTTCATGTCTCGCTGCTGGATGGAATCCGCCATTGCGTCAAAGGCCTCAGACAGTTGGCCCAGTTCATCACCAGAAGGGTCGCCAATACGGACCGAATAATCGCCTTCGGTCATTGCCGTGGCCGCTTTCTTGTGGACTTCAAGCCTCTTCAGCACATACTTTTCGGTCAAGAAGTAAAACAACGCGATCAACAGGACAAACTCGACAAAGCTAAATGACAGACCTCGTATCAAAGCTGAATAGGCAGGTCGCAATACATCCTGAAGAGGGTAATCAATCAATACCGTCACCAAGCCTGATCCGGTCTTGAACGATTGCGAAATCAGAAGGGCAGGCTTACCTTCAAAGTCTTGGCCATTCAGCAAGGCGCCGCGCTCTCTTGAATGGAACTGTTGGACGTACCTTGAGCGAGTAATGTCTTTACCGATACTCCCCGTCACGTTCGCCGTTCCAGCCAAAATTTGGCCATTTGGGGCAAGGATTAGCAGATGTGAGTGAGCAGGCAAACCAGCTTGGCCAGACTCCTCATGAACCCAGGAGAAGTCGAGGGCAACAAGTATGATCTTTTGAATCTGATGATCATCACGCATTGCGCGCGCCATGATGGCGGCTTCGAGTGGGGTATTACCCCGAATGGAAGGTTTGCCGAGTTCGCCGAAATCCACGCGCCTTAGGGCATCCTTGAAGAATGTCTCGTTCGCAACGTTGGCCTCGCCAAGCCAGGGAATTGAGTTGCAGCCAGGGAATTGAGTTGCAAGTGATATTTCCGCTCGGATCAGCAATGGCAAAAGTGCCAAGCTCCGGGTCCAACCCTGGTTCGCCAACCACCCCATTCCGACAGATACGTTCCGGTAGCCCCTTGCGCAGATGGTTCATAACGGAGAATGCCACTAAGCGGGACTGGGCAAGATGCCTTTGCTGTTCGCTTGCGATCCAGTCGGCAACGATTTGTAGTTGTGCCTTTTTTGCCGCCTTCATGGCGTCAAAATTTTGTATTGATTTGTAGGCCGATACTCCTGCAAGCAAGATTTAAGAGTATCGAGAAAGCAATAATTGCTTTCCAGCGCATTCCAATAACACCAGCCTTCCGTGAATGCAGTGTTTCGGTATTCATGTTTTTTCACTTGCGGGACGCCTGCAAGTGAAATCTACGCTCTTAATTTGGCATTCGCAAAGCCTTGACGAAAGTGCATGGATAGTCGTCTTCTCGACTCCTGTTTGCTGCCATTTCACAGGCTTGAGAACGAATGTCCGGATTGATAGATACCCGCCCTTGAGCACCAAGGTGGTCGAATGACCGATCGAGGCGAATGCTGTCGCACTTGAGGTTGAGCAAGCGGTCATCTGACAGGCAATGACACCACACAACAAAATCAGAACCACCTAGCAGTCGTGCGAACTGGAAGCGCAATGTGTTCAACCCAGTGCCATCGTTCATCCACACGGGGACGCCATCATTGGCATTGCAGTATCGAGGGCTTACGGAAACGTAAGCCCTTTCCTTTTGGGTCGTGACCAAGCCCCTGGTTCAATCACCGGAATTGCTCTGTTGTTTGCCGTGCCATTCTCGCTGGAGGGCATCAGGGCAAGATTGGAATTCATACCGTTACCAGTCCCGAGAATAAAGGATAAAATGGCTCATCTTCATAAACGCCAGTCCCATGATCGGCTTACTGATTGCCGCCCACGGCAACCTGGGCGAAAGTCTTATCCAGTCCGCCACCTATGTTCTTGGCCAACGTCCTGAGGGGCTCCAGGCTCTCGACCTGATGGCCTATCCCGATACGGACACCATGCTGGCGGTCGCTCGTGACCAGATTGCGGCCATCGATGCCGGTAACGGCGTGCTGGTGCTGTCCGATGTCTATGGCGCCACGCCCTGCAATACCATCTGCAAGCTGCTTCGACCGGGCAAGGTGGAGGCCGTGGCCGGGGTCAATCTGCCCATGCTGCTCAAAGCCCTGACCTACCGTAACGAGGCGCTCAACTTGCTGGCCGATCGGGCGGCCAGCGGGGGCCAGTCGGGCGTCTTCCACATACGGTTCGATCACTGCGATGCTTGAAAGAGAAATACTGATCATCAACAAGCTGGGCCTGCATGCCCGCGCATCGGCCAAGCTGACCCAGACGGCCACCCGCTTCAGGTCGGAAGTGTGGATATCCCGTAATGGTCGCCGGGTCAACGGCAAGAGCATCATGGGCGTCATGATGCTGGCTGCAGCCAAGGGCACCAGCATCATGGTCGATATCGAAGGCGACGATGAAGAGGATGCCATGAAGGCAATCGTCGCATTGATCGAGGATAGATTCGGGGAAGAGGAGTGACGTTCTCACTGCACGGCATAGGCATCTCCGGCGGCTATGCCATAGGTCGGGCGCAACTGTATTCGCACGATCGCCTGGAAGTGCCTCATTACGTGCTGCGCAAGGCCGATATCGCATCGGAGGTGGCGCGCTTCGATGCAGCGGTGGCAGAGGCGCGGGCAGAGTGCGAGCAGCTGCGCGATCACATTCCGGAGGGCGCGCCGTCCGAACTGGCAGCTTTCCTTGATCTGCATGCCCTGATTCTGGCTGACGCCATGTTGTCGCAGGTGCCCAAGGACTTGATCCGGTCTACGTCGTGCAATGCCGAATGGGCGTTGGCCCAGCAGACCGAGGCCTTGCTGGCCCAGTTCGACAGCATCGAGGATGTCTATCTGCGCGAGCGCCGCCAGGATGTGAAACAGGTCGCGGACAAGGTGCTCAAGGCGCTGCTCGGCCATCCCGGTCATGTCCCGATGAAGGTTTCGGATGAGCCGACCGTGCTGGTCGCACATGATCTGTCGCCCAGCGACATGGTGATCTTCAAGCGGCATACCTACGCGGGTTTCATTACCGATTTGGGCGGCACGACCTCACACACGGCCATTCTGGCGCGCAGCCTCAACATCTCCTCGGTCATGGCGCTGCACAACGCGCGTGCGCTGATCCAGGAAGGCGACGTGCTGATCGTGGATGGCATTGCCGGGGTGGTGATCGTCAACCCCGATGAACTGATCCTGGAGGAATATCAGCTCCGCCAGAATCAGTGGCGGCTTGAACAGCAGAAGCTGAAGCGGCTGAAGTCCAGTCCCTCTGCAACACTGGACGGCGACGGGGTGGAGTTGCTGGGCAACATCGACCTGCCCCAGGATGTGTTCGAAGCTCAGGAAGAGAACGCCGCCGGCATCGGCCTGTTCCGCAGCGAATTCCTGTTCATGAACCGGCCTGATCTGCCTTCCGAGGACGAGCAGTTCGAGGCCTACCGCCACGTGGCTGCGGCGATGAAGGGCAAGCCGGTGGTGATTCGCACCCTGGACGTGGGCGCGGACAAATCGTTGGCCTGGCTACCCGATGTCAGCGTGAATCCCGCCCTCGGGTTGCGTGCCATCCGTCTGTGTCTGGCCGAGCCCCGTATTTTCATTGCCCAGATCAGGGCCATCCTGCGCGCGAGCCAGTATGGCCAGGTGCGGATACTGATTCCGATGCTGGCCAGCCTGGGCGAACTGGATCAGGCCCTGGAACTGATCGCCCAGGCCAAGGCGGAACTGGAGCGGGAGGGGCAGCCGTTCAATCCCGGCATCCCCATCGGCGGGATGATCGAGATACCGGCCGCGGCGCTGGCTGCCGAGTGGTTTGCTAGAAAACTGGATTTCCTGTCCATCGGCACCAACGACCTGATCCAGTACACCCTGGCCATCGACCGCACGGATGATGCGGTGGCGCATCTGTACGACCCGTTGCACCCGGCCGTACTCCATCTGGTGGCGCACACCCTTAAAGTGGGGCACCGGCTCAAGCGTCCGGTTTCAGTCTGCGGCGAAATGGCGGGTGACCCGAAGCTGACCCGCTTGCTGCTGGGTATGGGGCTGCGCAGTTTTTCCATGCACCCAGCCCATCTGATGGCGGTCAAGCAGCAGGTGATGCACAGCCATGTGTCCAGCCTGACGCCGCTGGTGGCCAAGCTGCTGAGGGCCGGCCGGCCGGAGCGCATTCAGGCCTATCTGGAGCGGATCAACGCCTTGTAGCGCGCCAGGACGCAATCAGCTGACTGCGTCCGACAGGTCTTCCCGCATGTCCTGAATGTCTTCCTCGTGCAGCCCCAGATAATTCAGGGCCTTGCCATAGAGGTCGCCAACTTCCATATCCTGTTCACCGTTCAGTTCGGCCAGCACGTGTTCGGCGACATGGGTGCAGGCGATCAGACCTCGTGCCGGCTCGGGCAGGAAGCGCGCTTCCATTGCGTAGACATCCGGGTCATGGTGAAAACGGATGCCTGCGACGAGGGTGTCCTGCAGCCCCCAGCTCCGTGCCAGCAAGGCGCCCACCACCGGGTGGGTGCAGTGATAGCGGGCATCCTCCGCCACGGGCAGCGGAACATGGCTTACCTGGATTTCGGCCATCAGACTCTGATAGTCGTCGAAGCGCCGCATCATCACCGGGATGGCCGCGTCATGGAACAGGCCGAACGTGTAGGCCAGGTCGGCCGGGAGGCCGCGCAGCTTGCGGGCGACCATGCCCGAGGCCAGGGCGGCATTGCCGGCCCGGCGCCAGAAGGATTCCATGAACTCTTCCGGCAGCCCGCCGGACAGGCTGTTGCGCAGGGCGGTGGCGACCACGATGCAGACGATGTTGCGGGTGCCGAGTCGGGCGATGGCCTGGGCCACGTTGTCGGTCATGGCCCCGCGCCGGAACAGGGACGAATTGGCCAGCTTGATGGCGAAGGCCGACATGCCGACATCGGCGGAGATCAGTCTGGTCAGCTTGTTGATGTCCGGCACATCCTTCTGGGCCTCTGTCATCACCTGGGTGACGATGGCCGGGCAAGGCGGGATTTCAATGCTGGCCAGCGATTGTTCCATCTCTTCAAACGTCAGTTCATGGGTGTCTTTCGAGAATTGGGCCATGATTGCTTGCCTTGGCTTTACATCAGGTAGCGGGCCGAGACCGCATTGCCTCGACCGAAATAATTCAGTTCCGCACACAGGCTTCTGACCAGCAGGATGCCCCGGCCATGGGCCTGCTGCTGTTCCAGGTCTTCGTTGAGCAGGCTGTCGAGGGCGCTATGGTCGAAGCCCTTGCCGCTGTCTTCCATGCGGATGTCCAGCGCCGGTCGTTCGTCCGGTTGATGGAGGTGGAAACTCATGTTGATCCGGCCGTCGGTCAGTGAGTCCAGCTTGAGTTGCCGCTCATCGAGATAGCGCTCGAAGCCGCCCTCCATGTTCTTCAACCCCGAGTCGAGGCCCAGCACGCCATGATCCAGGGCATTGTTGAACAGCTCGGACAGGATGAGAAAGAGCTGGCCCTGATGCGACTTCAGCACACGAATCTGGTTCATGAAACTGAGCACGGCCGGGACGACATCCATCTCCCGCAGTTCCGAGGCGCCCCAGCTCAGGTCCAGTCTCCATTCCGAGACCTGTGTTTCGGTCAGTCCGGCCGGGCTGTGGGTCAGCCGAATTTCCTGGCGGCGTTCGATCGGCACCTGGATCACGATGCTCGACAAGTCGTCGTGTTCCTGCTGGCCGGCAATATGCCGAATCACTGCCTGCTCCAGCGCATCCAGCCGCTGTCTCTTGGGCGCAGAGCCGAGAATGGCCTCCAGGCCATGAAGACTCAGTTGCTGGCCATCCGTGTTTTCGGCCTCGATGATGCCATCCGAAAACAGTACCAGTTCGCCCGGGTGGAGGTAATTGACGGTTTCGGTCGCGTTGCTGAACAGGTCGGGCGGCATGATGCCCAGCGGGGGGTGGCGGGAAGGCCAGCGCATGGACACCGTGCCATCGTCCTCCAGATAAAGGGCGTCCGGGATGCCGCCATTCCATATCTCAATGGTCTGGTTGCGGGTGTCCACTGCAGCCAGACAGGCCGCTACGAAGCGTTCGATGGGCAGAAAGGACTTCAGCTTGCGGTTGAGTTCCTCGGCAATCGTGCTGATCGGGAAGCCTTTGGCGGCCATGCCGTAGAAAACCTGGGTCAGGGGCAGGGCGGTGAGGGCGGAAACCAGGCCGTGCCCGGCGGCATCGGCCAGCATTACATAAAGTACGTCACCCGGGCCGCGCGCGGCGCACACCAGATCGCCACTGAAGGTCTCTGCCGGGATGTTCATCCATTGCACCATGGGGTCGCTCAATCCCTTGGTGTCGAGCAGGCGGCTGACCACGTGCTGACCGAGCTTGTTCTGCACCTCGGCCTCTTCCCGCCAACTGCTCAGCTCCTGCATGTAACCGCGCACCTCGCTCTGAATCGACAGGACACGGCTGTAACTCCGGATCTTGGCCTGGATCAGCTGGATGCTGGCTGGCTTGACCAGATAGTCGTCACCCCCGGCTTCCAGGCCGTGCACGATGTCTTCGGTCGAGTCCAGCGCAGAATGGAAAATGATTGGTACCCAGCGCTGACTGGGCAGGCTGCGGATCTGCCGGACCGCTTCGATGCCATCCAGACGGGGCATCATGATGTCGATGAAAATCAGGTCCGGCTCGGTGGCCTGATATTTTTCCACCGCTTCGATGCCGTCGTGCGCGATGACGACTTCATGGCCCAGCTTGTGGGCCGCCATCTCCAGCAGCTTGACGTTGGTGAGGGCGTCGTCGGCGACGAGGATTTTCAGGCGCATGATTCAGCGGCGGGCAGCAGTGGATGCCTACTGAATCGTGAACAGCTTGCCGAAATTGGCAATTTCCATGACCTGTTTCACCGATCCGGAGAGGTTGGCGAGCTTGACCTTCTTGCCCACCGCCTCGGCCTTTTCGCGCAGCAGAAGCAGCATGCCGAGCGCGGACGAATCCAGGTAATCGACCTGACGGAAATCAAGCACGATTTCACGAATTTCAGCCTTGGGCAGAACGACTTCGTAAGCGGTCCGGAAGTCCCGGTGGGAATGGAAATCGAAGCGGCCTTCGAGGCTTAGCCACGAGGCGGAACCATCCGTTCTTTCCTTGATCAGCATTTGGTGTTCTCCATGAGTGGACAGGGCGGGATGTGCCGGGGATCAGTGTTCATTTTAAGTGTTCGAGGACACGAGCGGCGATATTGGGTAGTGAAACGATTTCATGCGCTGCGCCGAGCTCGATGGCGGCCTTGGGCATGCCGTAAACCACGCAGCTGGCCTCGTCCTGGGCGATGGTGTAGGCGCCTGCTTCGCGCATTTGCAGCATCCCGGCGGCACCGTCCTTGCCCATGCCGGTGAGGATGACGGCGACCGCGTTCTGCCCCACCACCTTCGCGGCGCTTTCGAACAGCACGTCGACCGAAGGCCGGTGCCGGTTGACCGGCTCGGCCCTGGACAACTCGGTGTAGTAATAGGCACCGCTTTTCCGGACCAGCAGATGGGAATGGCCGGGCGCGAGGTAGGCGTGGCCGGGCAGGATGCGCTCGTTGTCGACCGCTTCGGTCACCGTCACGGCGGACAGGCTGTTCAGCCGCGCGGCGAAGGACTTGGTGAACGACTCAGGCATGTGCTGGGTCATCAGGATGGCCGGCGAGTTCGCTGGCATCCGGCTCAGGACTTCCTTGAGCGCTTCGGTGCCGCCGGTCGACGAGCCGATGAAGACGATCTTCTCGGTTGTCGACAGGATATGCCCGGCCAGCGGCTTCGGGGCATCCGCCCTGGCCTGGCCGAGCGAGTGGCGATGGATGCGGGCGCGTGCCGCGGTGCGGATCTTTTCGCCGATCTCATGTTCCAGCTCGGCCATGCCCTCGCTCACGCCCAGTTTCGGCTTGGAGATGAAATCGACCGCGCCCAGTTCCAGCGCCTTGAGGGTGACGTCGGAGCCGGTTTCGGTCAGGGTGGACACCATGACCACCGGCGTGGGGCGCAGGCGCATCAGCTTTTCCAGGAACTCCAGGCCGTTCATGCGCGGCATTTCCACGTCCAGGGTGACGACGTCCGGATTGGTCTGCTTGATCAGTTCGCGTGCGGCGATCGGGTCGGGGGCGGCGCCGACCACTTCCATGTCCGGCTGGCTATTGACGATCTGGGTCATCAGACTGCGGATCAGGGCGGAGTCGTCGACGATCAGTACTTTCAGTTTCAACATGATTCGGCTATCAGGTAAACAGTTCCACATCCCCGGTGATGTCCGAGGTCTTGAGGCGGCTGCCGTATTCTTCTTCGCGTTGGATGATGGTGTTGTTATGGGCCTGTTTCAGCTTCTTGACCAGTACCCGGCCCGTTGCCGGGAAGTAATAGACCTTGCGCGGATAGACATCCATCAGGTCGTGCGCAACCAGACGGATATGTTCCCGATCCAGGTATTCCAGCACGAATCGGCTGTTCCGTTCACCCACATTGTTTTGGGCGAAACCTTGCATGACCGCGCCGCCGCCGAAAACCTTGGCTTCCAGCCGGTTGCGGTCGGCGCCCAGCTTGGTGAGCTGGTTGATCAGGACTTCCATGGCGTAGCCGCCATAACGCGCGGAGCTGGACAGCGGGTTGAGCGGGTCGCCTTCGGGCAGCATGAAATGGTTCATGCCGCCTACGCTGGCACCGTAGTCGCGGAGGCAGACCGAAACGCAGGAGCCCAGCACCGTAACCAGCATCATGTCCCGGGCAGTGGCGTAATACTCCCCGGGCAGGATCTTGGCCGCTTCGATCCCGAAATGACGATCGTAATAATGGTTGGGTGCGAGGACTTCCTCGAAACCATGAACGGTCACACGCGCTTCCCTGAATGCGGCGCCTCGGCATGCTCGTAGACGGTCTGGCCGCGCAGCCGGAACAGTTCGGCTGCGTGGTAAAGCGCTTCCGAGTGGCCCATGAACAGCAGTCCATCCGGCTTCAGCAGCGGTTTCATCCTGGCCAGAATCTTGTGCTGGGTCGGCTTGTCGAAATAGATCATCACGTTGCGGCAGAAGATGGCATCCAGTGGTTGCCGGATCGGCCAGCTAGGGGCCAGCAGGTTGAGCTGAAAGAAGTCCACCATGGCGCGCAGTTCGGGCCGGACCTTGGCGAAGCCGGCGCGTTCCCCGGTGCCTTTTAGAAAGAACCGCTGCTGCTGGTCTGCGGTCAGTTTTTTTAGCCGGTCGATCGGATAGACCCCGTCCTGGCATTTCTTCAGGACGTTGGTATCCAGGTCGGAGGCGATGACCTTGACCGGGGCATTGAAGCCGCCAAAGGCTTCGACCGCGGTCATGGCAATCGAATACGGTTCTTCGCCGGTGCTGGAGGCGGAACTCCAGACCGTGAGCGGGCGGTCATGGCGATGCTTGAGAAAGTCCTTAAGGATGACGAAGTGATGGTTTTCGCGGAAGAAATCGGTCAGGTTGGTGGTCAGTGAATTGACGAAGGCCTCCCATTCCTCCTCGTTGCCGTCCTTCACATAATTCAGGTATTCCTTGAACGACTTGATCCCCGTGGCCCGCAGGCGACGCGCCAGCCGGCTGTAGACCATGTCCTCCTTGGCGTCGGACAGGGCGATGCCGGCATGGTCATAGATCATCTTCCGGACGTCTTCGAAATCGCGCTGGGCGAAATGGAATTCCCGGTCGGCGCGGATGGGATCAGCCATGGTGATTCAGTCGAGTGGATTCAGGTATCAAAACTCTTCCCATTCGCCGTCGGCTGACGTGGCCGGCTTGGCCAGTTTCGCGGCAGCAGGGCGTGCGGGAAGCCGTTTGTGTTGCCCGCTGCTGCTCCTGGGGGCGGACAGGCGTGCCGTCGTACCGGCCATCCTGAACGCCGACACCGCTTCGGACAGGCTGCCTGCCTGATCCTGGAGGGACTCGGCGGCGGCGGCGGCCTGCTCGACGAGGGCGGCGTTCTGCTGGGTCATCTCGTCCATCTGGGTGACGGCGGCATTGACCTGGCTGATGCCCTGGCTCTGCTCGACGCTGGCGGCGGTGATCTCGCCCATGATGTCGGTCACCCGCTTCACCGCGTCGACCACCTCCTGCATGGTCTTGCCGGCACTCTCGACCAGCTTGTAGCCGTCGTCGACCTTGTTCGTGCTGTCCGAGATCAGGTCCTTGATCTCC
>JARLJM010000214.1 GCA_031291185.1 Parasulfuritortus sp.
GTTGCTTGACCGGCAGCAGTATTCCGATCCGGACGGGCTGGCCGAGCGGGCAGGGATATCGTCAGCGAGCTGGCCGCTGTTTGGCCTGGTCTGGCCATCGGCCCGTATCCTGGCGGGCATCGTCCAGACCTTGCCGGTGACGGGGCGGCGGATACTGGAGATAGGCTGCGGCCTCGGTTTGGCCAGTCTGGTCATGCAACGCCGGGCGGCCGACATCACGGCCAGCGACCGTCATCCAATGGCGGCCGCCTTCATGGCGGAAAACCTGCGCCTGAATCAATTGTCGGGTATCGATTTCCAGACCGGAAGCTGGTCGGATACGGACTCGACCCTGGGGACATTCGATCTCATCGTCGGCAGCGATGTGCTGTATGAGCGCGATCTGCCCGGCATGCTGGCCGGCTTCATCGACCGGCATTCGCGTCCGGTCGTAGAAGTCATCATCATCGACCCGGATCGCGCTAATCGTTCCGCATTCAACCGGGAAATGGACGGCCTTGGGTACCGGCATGAAGCGACTCGGGCCGTCAGTCACCAGGAAAGCGGCGAGCCATACAAGGGACGGGTATTGCGCTATCGCCGGGGCTGAGTCGCTGGGGCCGGAAAGTTCCGTTTGGGCATCAGGGTATACTGCCCCCTCAATGTCACCTGATAAGAATCATGTTTGATATTGCCATTTCGTGCCTCGTTCTGACCGCGCTGCTCGCCTATTTCAATCACCGGTTTGTCGGCCTGCCGACGACGATTGGTGTCATGGGCATCGCCTTGTTGCTGTCCTTAGCGTTGATCGGTCTGGACAAGCTCGGTTTCGGCGTTTTTCGCGAGTACGAGCAGGCCTTGCTGTCCTCCATCGATTTCTCCGAGGTGCTGATGCAGGGCATGCTGTCCCTGCTGCTGTTTGCCGGCGCCCTGCATGTCGACCTGAGCGAACTCCGCGCCGTCCGCTGGCAGGTCGGCGCGTTGGCGGTGTTCGGTACCGTGCTGTCGTCGCTGCTGGTCGCTTTGGGTTTGTGGTACGTCCTACCCTGGTTCGGTTTATCCCTGTCGTTCATCTATTGCCTGGTGTTCGGGACCCTGATTTCGCCGACCGATCCGATTGCGGTGATGGGCATCCTGAAATCGGCCGGCGCACCGAAGCGGCTGGAACTGGTCATCGCCGGCGAATCCCTGTTCAACGACGGGGTTGGCGTCGTGCTCTTTACCCTGGTGCTGGCTATGGCGGTCGGTGGCCAGACACCGAGCGTGGGCGAAGGTTTCGCGCTGCTGTTGCAGGAAGCTGGCGGCGGCATTCTGTTCGGACTTGCGTTGGGCTATCTGGTCTTTGTCATGCTGCGCAGCATCGACAGCTATCAGGAAGAAGTGCTGATCACCCTGGCGGCGGTGCTGGGCGGTTATGCCCTGGCTGACCGCCTGCATATTTCGGGGCCGCTGGCGATGGTGGTGGTCGGGCTGGTGGTGGGCAACCATGGCCGGGCGCTCGCCATGTCGGACAAGACGCGGCAGCACCTGGACATGTTCTGGGAATTGATCGACGAAATCCTGAATTCGGTGCTGTTCGTATTGATCGGCCTGGAAGTGACCCTGATACACCTGTCGCTGAACCTTGCCCTGGCGTCAGTGGTGGTCATCGTGGTCGCCCTGTCCGCCCGCCTGCTGTCGGTTGCCGGTCCGATTGCGCTGTTCCGCAATGCCTTCCAGTTGCCAGAGGGATCCTGGCAGGTGTTGACCTGGGGCGGTCTGCGCGGTGGTATTTCGGTCGCATTGGCGTTGTCATTGCCGACTGGCCCGGCGCGCGACACGATCCTGACCCTGACCTATGCCATCGTGGTGTTCTCGATTCTGGTCCAGGGCTTGACCATCGGCTCCGTGATCCGGAAAGCGGTGACCGCCTGATCTATTCGGCTCGCCGATCCGGCCAACCCATTTGGAGCGCTGTGTGCCATGAGTGACGAAAATAACGAATCTCCAATACCTCTTCCGGATGCCGTGTCCGGCGGCGCGCAGGCAGCCGGCACCAGGGCGCCCGCACGCGGCTTGTTGAAGGTGCTCCTGCTTGGTCCCCGCGCCTGGAAACACTGGTGGATTGCGCTGGTACGTACGGTCGGCCATGAGGATGTCCTGGAAAAGGCCGGGGAAGATGCCAGTTTCAGCTTCAACTATGCCTTCATGGTGGCGATTTCCTCCGGGATTGCCACCCTGGGGCTTTTGCTCAATTCACCGGCGGTCATCATCGGCGCCATGCTGATTTCGCCCTTGATGGGACCTATCGTCAGCTCGGGCTTCGCAATCACCGGCTTCAACGTTGAAATGGGCAAGCGCAGCGCCCGCACGCTTTTGTATGGAGGTGTCGCGGCAGTGGCATTTGCCGCCACCATCGTCGCCTTGTCGCCGGTCAGGGAACTGACGCCGGAGATATTGGCGCGGACTCGGCCCAACCTGTTCGACCTGGCAGTAGCGATCCTGTCGGGTGCGGCCGGCGGCTATGCCATGATCCGTGGCCGTGGCGGCGCCATTGTCGGCGTGGCAATCGCCACGGCCTTGATGCCGCCGCTGGCCGTGGTCGGCTATGGTCTGGCGACCTGGCAATGGCCAGTGGCACGGGGCGCATTGCTGTTGTTCATCACCAACATGGTGGCAATCTCCCTGGCCGTCGCGGCCCTTGCCGAGTGGTACGGTTTCGGCCGTGGCGGGCTGCGAAAACGTTTTGCGATGCAGGCGATGATTGCGCTGCTGGTGCTGGCGCCGCTTTCGGTACCGCTGTATTTGTCGCTAAAAAGCATTGCTTGGGAAAGCCGCGTTCATACCACGGTACGCTCCGTCCTTGAGGCCGCTGCGCGACGCCTCAAGCAGGGACAGCTGGCGCAACTGAGCGTTCGCTTCCGGGAAGGCGCCCCACCCTCCGTCGACGCGATCCTGGTCAGCGAAGAGTCTCAGCTCGGGCTCGGCGAGCAATTGCGCACTGAACTCAAGGATGCACTGGGCGCCCCGGTCAACCTGAACCTGACCCAGCTGCACGCGGACGATCCGGAAAAACTGAAGGCCGAGTTGGACGACGTGCAGCCCAAGGTCAAGGCGATCAGCGAAGACTACGGAATGGCGGCGGCGTTGCGCAACGAGGTGCCCTTGCCGTTGGCGGCAGTGGAGGTTAATTCGGAACGACGAACAGCGGTTCTGGTACCGGCATTGCAACCGGATGTTGGTCTCGGTGCATGGCAGCATATGGAGGGCATTCTGGCCGGACGATATCCGGATTGGCAGGTCACGCTGGTGCCGCCGGCAACGGTGATTCCTGAGGTCGATTTCGAGGCTGGGAGCAACTCGCTGGCTGCCGGCTCGGATGAGACACTTGCCGTGGTGGCCTGGGCGTTGGAACGCTGGGGGGTGCGTGAGGTCAATCTGGTGGCGCATGTGTACAACCAGAAGAATCGCTCGCTGGATCTGGCAAAACAGCGCGTTGCCCTGATTGGAAAGTGGTTCGCAGAGCATGAAATTTCGGTTCAGGTGCACATCGATCAATTTGGTACAGGAAAGACGATACGATCAGATGGCATGGCCGATGCCGTATCGACGGTCGAGATTGTTCTCCCTTCTGATCTGCCCAAGCCGCGGTCCGGTGCATGACATCTTGAGTTCGCTGCGCATGACACGAAATTTGGCGATCCAGCCTTTTTAATGTCCATTCAACAGTCCAATGTCTGATACAGCTTTGCTCGTGACGATCAGCCATCTCATTGAGGCCTACGGCTATCTGTTTGTCTTTGCCGGGGCCTTGCTGGAGGGTGAGACTGTCCTGCTCGCGGCCGGATTTGCCGCACATCAGGGCTTGCTTGATTTGAGGCTGGTGATCGGTATCGCCTTCGTCGGTGGCACGTTGGGCGACCAGTTGGCCTTTCTGCTCGGCCGCTGGCGGGGCAACGAGCTGATCGAGCGTTTTCCGGCCCTGGCCAGGCATGCGCCCCAGGTACACCGTTTGCTGGAGCGGTTCAGCGTGGTCCTGATTCTGATGATACGCTTTCTCTATGGTTTGCGGATTGCCGGCCCGGTGATCATGGGCACCAGCCGGATACCACTGGTCCAGTTTTCCATCCTGAACATGATCGCTGCCGCCATCTGGGCGGTATTGGTGTCTGGGGCGGGATATGTCTTCGGGGCGGCGACCGAGTCTGCATTCAACCATATTGAGCATGTCGAAATCGTGGCCTTGCTGGTGATTCTGAGCCTGGGTTTCGCAACCTGGCTCTGGCACTACCTGCGCGACCGACGCCGCAAAAATTCGGAATAAGGAAAAGGAAATTGCCATGGTTACGAAGTCAGATCCGGTAGATTCGCTGATCCAGCATGATGCGGGCCGGGCCCCCGATCTGCTGGCCATGAAATACGCCAAGATGGCGACTGACCCGTTCGTTTTTCTGCGTGGCGCCTGCAACCTGTTCTATGACGCCTTGCCCAGCGACCCGCTGTTCAGCAAGCCGCCCCTGGTCTGGGCCTGCGGCGACCTGCATTTCGAGAACTTCGGCAGCTACAAGGGCGATGACCGGCTGGTCTATTTCGATGTCAACGATTTCGATGAAGCCGCGCTGGCGCCGTGTACCTGGGATCTGGTGCGCCTGCTGACCAGCGTGCTGTGTGGAGCCGGGGTGCTGGGCTCGACCGAGGACGTGGCCATCGAAGCCTGCCGATCGATGATTCAGGCCTATCGGGAAGCCTTGTTGCGCGGCAAGCCGCTCTGGGTGGAGCGGGATAACGTCGAAGGGCCGATTGCCGACCTGCTGGATGGTCTGAAGCAGCGCAAGCGCGAGGATTTTCTCGACCAGCGCACGATAAAGCACAAAGGGGCGCGCAGTCTCAGGATCGACAGCGGCAAGGCCTTGCCGGCGAGCGAGGCACAGCGGCAGAAGGTGGCGGAGTTCATGAAGGTATTTGCCGAGACCCAGGACAAGCCCGATTTCTACCAGGTTCTGGACATTGCCCGACGGATTGCCGGGACCGGCAGCCTGGGTGTCGAACGCTACGTGATCCTGGTGGAAGGGAAGGGCTCGCCCGACGGCTGCTATCTTATCGACCTGAAGCAGGCCAAGCCGTCGTCACTGGCCGCCGCTCTTTCGAGCTTCAAGCTCAAACAGCCTGAAATGTCCGACGAGGCGGTACGCGTGGTTACCGTACAGCGCCGCATGCAGGCCGTGGACCACGCCTTTTTGCAGGCAGTGCAGATGAATGGTGCGGCCTTTGTCCTGAAGGGGTTGCAGCCCAGCGAGGACAGGCTCGACCTCGGTTCCTGGGGCCGGGATGCCAAATCCTTCGCCCAGGTGACGACGACCATGGGCCGCATCCTGGCCTGGGATCAACTGCGTGCGGCCGGGCGTCAGGGCGCGGCCAATGCCGACGAACTGGTTGAGTTCGCGCAGAAGCCGGGCTGGCCCGACGAGATTCTGGACGCTGCCAGGGCAATGCGCGATACCACCCGGCAGCAGTGGCAGGCGTTCAAGACTGCGTATGAGGCGGGTCGGTTTGTAGCGCAGCCTTGACTGCATCATCCACGCTCCAGTTGTTGGGCGCGGGAGATAGTTCGGGAATGGCGGCATGGCTGAGGGCGTCCAATACCGGGTCCTTCAGTCGGGCGAGCAGTAATTTGATGTGGCGCTGGGCCAGGTGGGCAGCGAGTTCCTGCAGGGCTTCGATACAGGTGCCGTCCAGGTCGGGCGACTCTTCCAGGCTGAGAATGACAGAGTGGATACTGGCGTCGCCAGTCTTGTCGATTCGCTGTCGAACGAAGGTAAACATGCGGTCTGCATTGGCGAAAAAGAGCGGTTCTTCAGGCCGGACGATGAGCAGGCCGGGTATCTGTAGTGCCTCAGGATGCATGTCTACACTCACGAAATCGTGGCCCTGCCCCAGTCGCCCGAGGACCGATACCTTGGGTTCGGACAGGTCGCGCAGGGTCATCAGCAGGCTGACCCCGACCGCCGCCAGCAGTCCGTCCAGAATGCCGAGCAGCAGCACGGCGGCGACTGCAGCCAGGGCAACGATACGGTCGCGCCGCCACCTGAAATACAGGCGCAAGGCCCCTGGATTAAGGGTATGGCTGACTGCGTTGATGACGATGGCGGCAAGTATCGGCTCCGGGGTGAGTGCAACGTAGGGCAGCAAGGTCAGCACGATGACCAGTACAACCAGGGCCGCTATCCAGGCGGCAAGCCTTGATTGCGCGCCGGCAGCTTCGTTGGCGGACGTGCCGGAATAGCCCGCGCCAACTGGCATGCCGTGAAACAGGCCCGAAGCCAGGTTGGCTACGCCCAGTGCGACCAGTTCACGGTTGGCGGAAAAGTCGTCGCCATGTTTCAGCGCAAAGCTGCGGATACTGCTGTAGGACTCGGCATAAAGCACGAACAGCAGGGCGAAGGCCAGTTCACCCAGACGCAGCCATTTGCTCCAGGTGAGCTGCGGCAAAGAGGGTGGCTCCAATTGCAGGTGAATGGCGCCGACCAGCCCGACCCCGTGCCGGTCGAGGCCATAAAGCTGTTGCGCCGCCACCCCCAGCACGATGACCAGCAAGGAAGCGGGGATGCGCTTGTATGGCCGAAAGGCGAACAGGATGCCAAGGGCGATAAAACCGGTGGTAACCCCGTAAGGATTCCAGTCGCCGATCTGGCGGATCAGGTCGAAGGCGTAACGCGGGATGTCGGCATGGAGGGGGGTGATGCCAACAATGTTCGGCAGTTGCTTGAGTATGATCACCACGGCCAGGCCGAACGCGAAACCGCGCAGCACCGGTTTGGCGATGAAGTCGGAGATCGCGCCCATACGGCCGAGCCCCGCGGCCACGAAGAAGAGCCCGGTCATGACGATCAGACCTGCGCCGAGTGCCATCTTCAGCCCGATGTCGCCGCCGGCCAGGCCGGCCGTTGCGGCGGCCATCACGGCGGCAGAGGATGAGGTGGCGGAGACCACCGCAAATCGACTTTTACCCACCAGGCCATAGCAGAGCAGACCGGCCAGCAAGGCGACGATGCCGTATTGAGGCGGCAGATTGGCAATGCCGGAATAGGCGACCGCCTCGGGAACCAGCAGTCCGGCGATGGATAGTCCGGCGATCAGGTCCAGAGTCGGTGACGAGGTGGGGGAAGGCGTTTGTGCCATGTCCATATTCTGCACTGTGTCAGCCAAGTTTAGCGGTGCAGGAATTTTTCTGTCATTCGTTTGGGGTAGCCAGGATAATTTAGCCCATGAAACAACCGAGCCTGCGTTTTCTGTTTGCCCATCCAGCCCATTTCCTGGCCCTTGGCTTCGGCTCAGGGCTTGCCCGCAAGGCGCCCGGTACTTGGGGAACACTGGCTGCCTTCCCCGTCTATTTCGTCATGATGTGGTTGCCTGGGACGGTGTACTGGTTTTTGTCGGGGCTGTTCGTGCTGGCCGGGGTCTGGATCTGCGACGTGACCGGCAAGGCCTTGGGTGTGCACGACCACGGGGGCATCGTATGGGATGAGATCGCCGCCTTTCTGCTGGTGCTGCCGTTTGCTCCGGCGACCTGGTGGGGCTATCTGCTGGCCTTTGCGTTGTTCCGTCTGTTCGACATCTGGAAGCCGTTTCCGATCGGCTGGCTGGATGCCCAGGTCCAGGGCGGGCTGGGCGTGATGCTGGACGACTTGCTCGCCGCCGGCTATGCCATCGCGGTGTTGTGGGGCATACGGCTATGGGGCTGAATCAGGAAACATTGGAGCAGCTTGCGGCCGAATTGGGCGCGGCATTGCAGGCGCGAGGCTGGCAGCTCGCCGCAGCGGAGTCGTGTACCGGCGGTTGGGCAGCTCAGGCGATGACTGCGGTAGCGGGCAGTTCGGCCTGGTTCGACCGGGGATTCGTGACCTACAGCAACGAGGCCAAGATGGACATGCTGGGGGTGAGCGCCGATACGCTGGCGCGATTCGGTGCGGTGAGCGAGGCAACGGTGCTGTCTATGGCCGAGGGTGCGTTGCGCAATAGCCGCGCTCAGGCCGCTTTTGCCATCAGTGGCATCGCCGGTCCGACCGGAGGCTCAGATTCTAAGCCTGTGGGTACGGTATGTTTCGCCTGGGCTGTGGTGGGCGAGCCAACCGAAGTGGCAACGATGTGGTTCGATGGCGATCGCCAATTGGTACGAATTCAATCAGTCGAGTATGTCTTTCGGCAGATGCTGGGACGGTTGCTCGCTGTGCAATAATCAACGGATTGTTTTAGGAGACAGAATTCATGGATGACAACAAGAGCAAGGCCCTAGCGGCGGCGCTTTCCCAGATTGAAAAGCAGTTCGGCAAGGGTTCCATCATGAAGATGGGCGATGGCAGCATCTTCGAGGATCTGCAGGTGGTTTCGACCGGCTCGCTGGGGCTGGATGTGGCCCTGGGTGTAGGCGGCCTGCCCCGTGGTCGGGTGGTTGAAATCTATGGCCCGGAATCGTCCGGCAAAACCACGCTGACCCTGCAGGTCATCGCCGAGATGCAGAAGATCGGCGGCACCGCTGCCTTCATCGACGCTGAACATGCGCTCGACCCCGAGTATGCCAAGAAGCTTGGCGTGAACATTTCCGATCTATTGATTTCCCAGCCGGATACCGGCGAGCAGGCCCTGGAAATTGCCGACATGCTGGTCCGCTCCAGTGCAGTCGATGTGATCGTCATCGACTCGGTGGCGGCGCTGACGCCTAAGGCGGAAATCGAGGGCGAGATGGGCGATTCACACGTCGGCCTGCAGGCCCGCCTGATGAGCCAGGCCCTGCGCAAGCTGACAGCGAACATCAAGCGCACCAATACGCTAGTCATTTTCATCAACCAGATCCGGATGAAGATCGGCGTGATGTTCGGCAGTCCGGAAACCACCACTGGTGGTAACGCGCTCAAGTTCTATGCTTCTGTCCGTCTGGATATCCGCCGCATCGGCGCAATCAAGAAGGGCGACGAGGTGGTCGGTTCCGAGACCCGTGTCAAAGTGGTCAAGAACAAGGTTGCGCCGCCGTTCAAGGAGGCGCTGTTCGATATCCTCTATGGCCAGGGTATTTCACGCGAGGGCGAAATCATCGAGCTGGGTGTGGCCCACAAGCTGATCGACAAGTCCGGTGCCTGGTATGCCTATCAGGGCGAGAAAATCGGTCAGGGCAAGGACAACGCCCGCGAGTATCTAAAAGAGCATGCCGATATCGCCGCCGAGGTCGAAGCGAAGATTCGCGAGATACTCGGCGTGAAGTCACCGGGCGCTCTTAACGCCAACGAATGACCCTGCGCGAGCGTGCGCTGAACCTCCTGGCCCGGCGTGAACATAGTCGGGTCGAGCTGGCTCGTAAGCTTTCTCCCCACGGCGAGGCGGATGAGATTGCCGCCTTGCTGGATCGGCTGGAGCAGGAAAATATGCTGTCCAATGCACGCTATGCGGAAGGCCTGGCTCATACCCGCGCCGGCCGTCACGGCAGCTTGCGGCTCAAGTCTGACTTGCGCGAAAAAGGCGTGCCCGAGTCGGTGATCGCCGACGTGTTGGCCGACGCACGGGAAAGTGATTTGGCTGCTGCTCGCGCGGTCTGGAACAAGAAGTTTGGCCAGCCGCCTGTCGATGCTGCCGAGCGGGGAAAACAGATGCGTTTTCTGGCTGGCCGAGGTTTCCCGCTGGATGTGGTCCGCCGCGTAGTCGGTGGCGGCGAGGATTAAAGCCTGGCCCGGATAATCTGAGTGACTTCGTCGTCGGTCAGCGCGATGGGATTGGTCTTCATGCTGCTGCCGCGACTGTTGGCCACGATGTGGTCGAGGTCGCTTTCCTTGATGCCGTAGTCGGCCAGGCGGGGTAGCTTGAGTCGGTGGGTCCAGTCTTCAAGTGTTTTCAACAAAAACTGAATCGCCACTTCGTCGGGCAAGCCCTGTTGAGCCAGTAGTCGACCGACTACGGCGTAGCGGGTAAGGGCGCGATTGTCAGCATCACGGTTACGCATGGCCTGAATATTGACGCGGGATGCCTCAGCAACCAGCGTTCCGCAAACCACGCCATGGGGTATCGGGAAGAATGCTCCCAATGGGGCAGCGAGACCATGCACCGATCCCAATCCGACTTGTGCCAATGTGATACCAGAAAGCAGAGCGGCGTAGGCCATCTTGGCGCGGTAAGTCGCGGCATCGCCTGTGCCCTCGTACCACGGCAGCAGGCTATCGCGTGCGGCTTCCATGCCGCATAGCGCCAGCGTATCGGTAAACGGGTTGGCTTTGGTCGATACATAGGATTCCAGCAACTGGGTGAAGGCGTCCATGCCGTTGGCGGCAAGCACGCCAGGAGGGCAGGTGCTGAGCAGGTCGGGATCAATGACAGCGTACTCGGCGACCAGCTTGTCGTCACGGAACGATTTTTTGAAACCGTCATGACCATGCTGGCTGAGCACGGCATTCTTGGTCGCCTCAGAGCCAGTGCCTGCGGTGGTTGGCACTGCTATGAACGGCGTAGTCGGGCCACGGTAAGGCAGTTCCGGGCCAACACCTTCAAGATGATCCATCGCGGAATTCCCTGGTTTCAACAAGCCTGCGATGGCCTTCGCAGCATCAAGCGCACTGCCGCCGCCGATGCCGAGCACGGCGTCAAATGAGTGCCCCAGTAGTGCGTACACGGTCTCGTCGATCAGTTCAGGCGAAGGTTCGCCATCGACCCGAGCTATTTCCCAAAAGAAGCCTGCGCCATTCAACTGAGTGCTTAGCGCTAGCCAGTGAGGGCTGGCCAGAAACGATTGCGCGCCAGTCACGATCAGTATCCGTTGACCATACTGGCGCAGTATGGCTGGCAGCCTGCCAATGGCGCCGGAACCAAATTCTATGCGTGGTAAACGTGTGATGCTGAAGCCCGTATTCATCATGGAATACCTGCTAGGTATGGATTGGAGAATGATAATAGAGGAGCTGGCGTGGTGAATTGAAAGACTAGAAAAGGTGTTGACATGATTTTGAGACCTCTGCATAATTCGGCCTCTCAACGCAAACGAAGTAACGCAGCAGTAAGCGATACAGCAATTTGATCGGGCGCGGGGTGGAGCAGTCTGGCAGCTCGTCGGGCTCATAACCCGAAGGTCACAGGTTCAAATCCTGTCCCCGCAACCAGTAACGTTGAACTGATCTTTAAAAACTAGAAGCAGCCTTAAGAAGTGTGGGCATTGGGGTGAGGCGGAAGCTTATCTTTAGGGGTAAGTGGAATGCTAATGAAATACCTGATGCTTGACACTTTTGAAGTAAATTCTGAGAGAGTGGAA
>JARLJM010000002.1 GCA_031291185.1 Parasulfuritortus sp.
CCTGCGCCAGCTGGTCGCGCACGGCGCGCAGAAAATCAACATCGGCACGGCGCTGCGCATGGAATTCGGCCGGGTGCTGCGCGCGGAAATGGCCGCCCATCCCGAGCAATTCGACCGTCTGAAGTTCTTCGGCCCGTGCATGAAGGCCATCACCGCGCTGGCGCGCGAGAAAATCCTGGCGATGAACGCCGGCTGAACGCTGAACACGCACTTCGAGGTTTCGTCATGGCTTATCTGACCTTCGATCCTTCCCGGTCCTTCGATGTGATTCCGCTGGGGCGGGCGGCGATCGACTTCAATCCGGTGGATGTCCCCAATCCCCTGCAGGACTGCCACACCTTCAAGAAATACCTCGGCGGCTCGCCGGCCAACATCGCCGTCGGGCTGGCGCGCCTGGGCAAGAAGGTCGGCTTTCTCGGCAAGGTTTCGGGCGATCAGTTCGGCCAGTTCATCCGCGACTTCTTCTCGCGCGAAGGCATCGACATCTCCCACATCACCGACGCCCCCAAGGGCTGCTCGCTGGGGTTGACGTTCACCGAGCTGCGCAAGCCGGGCGAGACCTCGCTGTTGATGTATCGCACGCTCGCTGCCGACCTGCAGCTCGACGTGGCCGACATCGACGCGCCCTACATCGCGGGCTCCAAGATCCTGCTGATCTCCGGCACGTCGCTGGCCGAGAGCCCCTCGCGCGAGGCGGCGCTGAAGGCGATGGAGCTGGCCCGCAAGGTCGGCACGGCGGTGGTGTTCGACATCGACTATCGCGCCTACAACTGGAAGAACCCCGACGAGATCGCGCTGTTCTACTCGCTGGTGGCGCGCAACAGCCAGATGGTGCTGGGCTCGCGCGAGGAATACGACCTGATGGAGCGCCTGATGGTCGATCAGCCGTCCTCCGACGAGCAAAGTGCCAAGCGCTGGCTGGGCTTCGGCAACCGGATCGTCGTCATCAAGCACGGCAAGGAAGGTTCGACCGCCTTCACCACCGACGGGCAGAATTTCCGCATCAAGCCCTTCCCGGTGAAGGCCGCCAAGGCCACCGGCGGCGGCGACGGCTACGCCTCGGCCTTCCTCTATGGCCTGCTGGAGGGCTGGGATATCATGGACGCCCTGGAATTCGGCTCGGCTTGCGCCTC
>JARLJM010000046.1 GCA_031291185.1 Parasulfuritortus sp.
GACGGCCGTGACCGAACTGAAGGACAAGCGCCTGGTCATGATGCTGGATGTGGAAAAGATCCTGTCCGAAACCACCAACATCGACGACAGCCATCTGTTCAGCAATCTGGAGCCGCTGGAAAAAACCAATCGCACCATCCTTTACGCCGACGATTCGACCGTTGCCCGCAACCAGATTTCGCGCACACTGGAAGTCTTGGGCGTAAACGGCATCGCCACCATCAACGGCCGCCACGCCTGGGAAGAACTACAGAAGATTGCCGCACAATCCGAGGTCGCCAACCGTCCCGTCAAGGATTACATCCAGATGGTGCTGACCGACGTGGAAATGCCGGAAATGGACGGTTATGTGCTGACCAAGCACATCAAGAGCGACCCCCGTTTCGCGGGCATCCCGGTACTCATGCATTCCTCGCTGTCTTCGGATGCCAACAGGAGCCTGGGCATCTCGGTCGGGGTGGATGAATACGTACCGAAGTTCGAGCCTACACGCCTGGCCGAAGTCCTTTCCCGTCTGTTGACCTGAGCCGGAGCCGCTCCATGAATCCCCTGGAATCCCCTCAACTTCTTCAGTCTATCGATGCCCGCACCAAACTGGCGGGGTCCAACAAGATGGAACTCCTGTTGTTCTCGCTGGGTTCGAACGAACTTTTCGGCATCAACGTGTTCAAGGTACGGGAAGTCTCTCCCACCCCGCCGATCACCCTGACGCCCAACATGCCTTATGGCGTGGAGGGCGTCATTTCCCTTCGCGGCAGCATCATCCCGGTCATCTCGCTGATCAAGTTCATCAAAGGCGAAAGCCCCCGCGACGAACTCGGCGGAACCATGATCGTCACCGAGTTTTCCCGTCACACCCAGGGCTTCCTGGTTGATGACGTGGACCGCATCATCCGGGTCGACTGGGACAAGGTGAAGCCGCCGGAAAACATGCTCGCCGGCCAGGATGGCATGATCACCGCCATCACCGAACTGGATGATGGGCGACTGGTTTCGATACTCGACGTGGAGCGCATCCTGTCTGAAGTGCTGGGCGAAAAGATCATGCCGACACTCCCAAAAATCGATCCCAGGCAAAACATGACCGTGTTTTTCACCGACGACTCCGCCGTGGCACGCAAGGAAATCGTCATGGTTCTGGACAAGCTCGGCATCAAATACATCCAGGCCAACGATGGGCTGGAAGCCTGGACCAAGCTACAGGGCATCGCAACCCGTGCGGCCTCCGAAGGCATCCCGGTCCGGAATCAGATCCAGCTCATCCTGGTCGATGCGGAAATGCCGGAAATGGATGGTTACGTGCTGACCCGCAACATCAAATCCGACAACCGCCTGTCCGGAATCCCCGTGGTCATGCACTCTTCGCTGTCTTCCGAAGCCAACCGCACCATGGGTCAGCGCGTGGGCGTCGATGCCTATGTGGCGAAATTCGATCCCTCGGTATTGGCCGACACAGTGCTCGCCCTCCTGAATCGCTAGGTAAAATAAGGGACACTGACACTACGTCAATCTAAGGATCAACATGGCAGACAAGAATCTCAAATTTCTGGTGGTCGACGACTTCTCGACCATGCGCCGCATCGTGCGCAACCTGCTGAAGGAACTCGGCTACACCAATGTAGACGAGGCCGAGGATGGTGTCGTCGCGCTTCAGAAACTCAAAGGTGGCGGCAACTTCCAGTTCGTGGTCACCGACTGGAACATGCCCAACATGACCGGCATCGAACTGCTCAAGGCCATCCGTGCGGATGACACGCTGAAGCACCTGCCCGTGATGATGATCACGGCCGAGGCCAAGAAGGAAAACATCATCGAGGCCGCCCAGAGTGGCGCCTCCGGATACATCGTCAAGCCCTTCACCGCCGCAACTCTCGAAGAAAAGATGGGCAAGATCTTCGAGAAGTTTGGAATGTGAACCGGCGACAGCGATAGGAGAGACATGGAATGAGCGACGATTCACCGGAACTGGAAGCCCTGTTCGACAGCATTGCCTTTGCTGCGGAGGCGAAGCCGGAACCCGCTCCCGCCCCGAAAACCGAAGGCGACACGCCGGAACTGGAATCCCTGTTCGACAGCATCACCCAAGCGATGACCGAGAGCGAGAGTGGCAGCACCGGCGAGGCCGGCGGCAGCAGCGAGAAGGTATTCGCCCAAGTGGGCCAGATGACCCGCGGACTGCATAACCTGCTGCGCGAGCTGGGCTTGGACAAGACACTGGAGAAATTCTCCTCCGAGTTGCCCGACAACCGCGACCGGCTGAACTACATCGCTGCCATGACCGCACAGGCGGCGGAAAAAACCCTCAATGCCGCCGAAGCCGCCCAGCCGATCCAGAACCAGATCAGCAACGGCGCGAAGGACCTGGCCGGCAAGTGGGACAAGATGTTTGCCAAGCAGCTGAGCGTAGTCGAATTCAAGGCCCTGGTGACGGACACCCACTCCTACCTGCATAACGTGCCGGCGCAATCCGAAGCGGTCAACGGCCAGTTGATGGAAATCATCATGGCCCAGGACTTTCAGGATCTGACTGGCCAGGTCATCAAGAAAATACTCGACGCCGCGCAAAACCTCGAAAAACAGCTGATCAGCCTGCTACTGGAAACCACGCCGGAAGACAAGCGGAATGCGGTTCGACCCAACTTGCTGGAAGGCCCAATCATCAATTCCGCTGGCCGTTCCGATGTGGTCACCAGCCAGGAGCAGGTGGATGAATTACTCGACAGTCTCGGGTTCTGAGAGACAAAGGAGAAGAACATGAGCGACTTCGGCGGCATGGAAGAGTTGCTGCAGGATTTCCTGCTGGAGGCAGGCGAACTGCTGTCGGGCGTCGACAACAAGCTGGTCGAACTGGAAAAACGCCCGGACGACAAGGCGTTGCTGAACGACATTTTCCGCGGTTTCCACACCATCAAGGGAGGCGCCGGGTTCCTCAATGTCGAAACCCTGGTCAACCTTTGTCACCGCACTGAAAACCTGTTCGACAAGTTGCGCAATGGCGAGCTGCACCTGTCTCCCGAACTGATGGACGTCATCATGGACGCCACCGGCACGGTGCGCGACATGTTCGGCCACCTCTCGCAAGCCGTCCAACCGCCTGCTGCGTCGGACCAGCTTCTGGCCGATCTTGATTCCGCCCTAGCCGGCAATATCCCGGGCAAAGCCGCTACACTCGTTGCTGCAAAACCCCCGGAGCCGGCACCCGCCCCCGTGGCGGCGCAACCGACCCCAGCCGCTGCGGAACAGGCCAATGTAGCCGACATCAACTGGGACGCCCTGCATGCCGCACTCACGGGTGCCCCGATACCGCAGCCGGCACCCGTCGCAGCCTCGGCCCCCGAGCCCGTCGTCAGTCACACGCCGGCAGCTTCGGACCATCCCGAACCTGCCCGCCCCACGGCCTCGGCACCGGCCCAGGAACTGCCTAGCGCCCGCTCCAGTGGTGGCGCCCCCCAGCAAAGCCTGCAAAAAGAGACCACCATCCGCATCGATACGGCACGACTGGACCAGGTACTCAATCTGTCCGGCGAGATAGGCCTGACCAAAAACCGCATCAGCAACCTGAAATCGCAAATACTGCACGGCCGCACC
>JARLJM010000047.1 GCA_031291185.1 Parasulfuritortus sp.
AAAACAATTGGTTATAAAAATACAAAAATATCGAAAAACTTAATTGGCGAATAAATAACTTGGATTAGAAGCGGGAGTAGGCCGTGCTATCCTGCGTGCCCCGATAAGTAGTCCAAACTTCATAGACATTCAGCGTAAGGAGCCAGCATGTCCCGACTCGTCAAACCCCACGGTGGCGGTGAACTGAAACCTCTCCTGCTCTCCGGCGATGCTCTCAACGCCGAGATGGCCCGTGCCAAGACCCTCAAGCAGGTGAAGATGTCCTCCCGCGAAACCGGCGACCTGATCATGATGGGCATCGGCGGCTTCACTCCGCTGGACGGCTTCATGACCCGTGCCGATTGGGAAGGCGTGTGCGACGGCTACAAGATGGCAAGCGGCCTGTTCTGGCCGATCCCGGTCACCCTGTCCACCGACGACGGCATCCAGGCCGGCGAAGAGATCGCCTTGGTCGACGGTGAGAGCGGCGCCATCATGGGCACCATGAAGGTTACCGAGAAATACGAGATCGACAAGGCTCACGAGTGCATGCAGGTCTACAAGACCACCGACATGGAACACCCCGGCGTCAAGATGGTCATGGCCCAGGGCAAGTACAACCTGGCCGGTCCGGTCAAGGTCCTGTCCACCGGCACCTTCAAGGAAGAGTACGGCGACCAGTTCATGACGCCGGCGGAAACCCGTGCCCTGTTCGAGAAGATGGGCTGGTCCAAGATCGCTGCCTTCCAGACCCGCAACCCGATGCACCGCTCCCACGAGTATCTGGCCAAGATTGCCATCGAGACCATGGACGGCGTGCTGGTCCACTCCCTGCTCGGCGCCCTGAAGCCGGGTGACATCCCCGCCGAAGTGCGTTCCGAAGCCATCAGCGTGCTGGTCGAAAACTACTTCGCCCCCAACACCGTGATCCAGGCCGGCTACCCGCTGGACATGCGCTACGCCGGTCCGCGCGAAGCCCTGCTGCATGCCCTGTTCCGCCAGAACTATGGCTGCTCGCACCTGATCGTCGGTCGCGACCACGCAGGCGTGGGCGATTTCTACGGCCCGTTTGACGCCCAGAAGATTTTCGACGAAATCCCCAAGGGTTCGCTCGAGACCGTCAACATGAACATCGACTGGACCTTCTGGTGCAAGAAGTGTGGCGGCATGGCCTCCCAGCGCACCTGCCCGCACACCAAGGATGACCGCATCCTGCTGTCCGGCACCAAGGTTCGCTCCATGCTGTCCGAAGGCCAGGATCTGCCGGTCGAATTCAGCCGCCCGGAAGTCGCCAAGGTTCTGCAGAAGTACTATGCCGGCCTGACTGCCGAACAGAACGTCAAAGTCGAGTTGAAAGGCCACTCGGCAGCTTGATACCAGGCCGGCCTTCGTGCCGGCTTCACCGAATTTAGAATCCCGGACCCGCCGGAAGCGGAATCGCGATACGCCCCCCGGCCAAGGTGGGGTCCGGAGTCTGAATGGACCGCTGAAGAAGCGGATTGTTAGCTAACAAGGAGAGATAAGTAATGCCTACCTATGTTCGTACCGACAAGTGCGATGGCTGCAAGGGTCAGGATAAGACCGCCTGCATGTACATCTGCCCGCACGATCTGATGAAGCTGGACAAGGATGGCTCCGAGACTGGCCACGCCATGCGCGCCTTCAACCAGGAACCCGAGCAGTGCTGGGAATGTTATTCCTGTGTGAAGATTTGCCCGCAGCAAGCCATCGAGTGCCGTCACTACGCCGACATCGTCCCCCTCGGCGGTTCCGTGCAGCCCCTGCGTGGTTCCGACTCCATCATGTGGACTATCAAGTTCCGTAACGGCGTGCTGAAGCGCTTCAAGTTCCCGATCCGGACCACCCCCGAAGGTTCCATCGATCCTTACGGCGGCAAGCCCGCGGCCGATATGGCCAAGATCGCTCAGACCGGCTTCTTCAACCACATGGAGCAGAATGGCTACCGTGCTGGTAATCCCGCCGAACTGATCCGCAAGTAATTGGAAAGGAAAGAATAATGGCTGGTGAATTTGGTAATCCCGAAGTTGTTCAGGAAGAAGTCGACGTCCTGATGATCGGTGGCGGCATGGCCAACTGCGGCGCCGCTTACGAGATCATGCGCTGGGCCGAAGCCGCCAAGGCTTCCACCGGTGTCGATCTGAAGATCAAGCTGGTCGACAAGGCTGCCATGGACCGTTCCGGTGCCGTGGCTCAAGGTCTGTCCGCTATCAACACCTACATTGGCGACACGCAGGATCCCGCTGACTATGCCCGTATGGTCTCCAACGACCTGATGGGTATCACCCGCGACGACCTGGCCTATGACCTGGGTCGTCACGTCGACGAATCCGTGCACCTGTTCGAAGAGTGGGGCCTGCCCATTTGGAAGACCGACGAAAATGGCGAGCGTCATGACGGCGCCCAAGGCATGACCCCCTTGAAGAACGGCGGCAAGCCCGTCCGTTCCGGCAAGTGGCAGATCATGATCAACGGCGAATCCTACAAGTGGATCGTCGCTGAAGCCGCCAAGAAGGCCCTGGGCCTGGACCGCATTCAAGAGCGCGTGTTCATCGTCAAGCTGGTCAACGACAAGAACGATCCCAGCCGTATCGCTGGTGCCGTTGGCTTCTCAACCCGTGACCACAAGCTGTACGTGTTCAAGGCCAAGGCCATCCTGCTGGCCGCCGGCGGTTGCGTGAACATCTTCCGTCCCCGTTCAGTCGGTGAAGGTACCGGCCGTGCATGGTACCCGGTGTGGAACGCTGGTTCGACCTACTCGATGGCTGCCGAAGCTGGCGCCGAGCTGACCATGATGGAAAACCGCTTCGTTCCCGCCCGCTTCAAGGACGGTTACGGCCCGGTCGGCGCCTGGTTCCTGCTGTTCAAGTCACAGGCCACCAACGCCTTCGGCGAGGCCTACATGACCAAGAACAAGGAAATGCTGAACGACTACCCCCCGTATGGTCAGGCAGCCGTTCCCGCATCTTGTCTGCGTAACCACCTGATGCTGAAGGAAATGAAGGAAGGTCGCGGCCCGATTTGGATGGACACCGTTACCGCCCTCGGCAAGCTGAAGGAAACCCTGACCCCCCGCGAAGTGAAGCACCTCGAAGCCGAAGCCTGGGAAGACTTCCTGGACATGTGCGTCGGCCAGTGCGGTATCTGGGTTGGTGAAAACGTCGAGCCCGAGAAGAAGAACTCCGAGCTGATGCCCACCGAGCCGTACCTGCTGGGTTCGCACTCCGGTTGCTGCGGTATCTGGACCTCCGGTCCCGATGACGTCGGCGCACCGACCACCGAAGAATATGGTGACATTCCTGCTCACCTGCCTTCTGGCTGGAACTGGGGCTACCGTGGCATGACCACGGTCAAGGGTCTGTTCACCGCCGGCGACGGCGTGGGCGCATCCGGCCACAAGTTCTCCTCCGGCTCCCATGCCGAAGGCCGTCTGGCTGCCAAGGCCATGGTCAAGTACTGTCTGGACAACAAGGATTTCAAACCCGAGCTCGACACCACCGTCGACGATCTGGTCAACGAAATCTACCGTCCGGTCCGTAACTACCTGGAATTCAAGGACTACACCACCGCCATCGACGTGAACCCGAACTACATCACGCCGAAGATGCTGCAGTTCCGCCTCCAGAAGATCATGGACGAGTATGTTGCCGGTGTTGCGACCTATTACATCACCAACGAGCACATGCTGAACGTGGCCTCCGACAAGCTGGACATGCTGAAGGAAGACGCGATGAAGATGCGTGCGAAGGATCTGCACGAACTGCTGCGCGCCTGGGAAAACTACCACCGTATCCTTACGGCGGAAGCCCACATGCGTCACATCATGTTCCGCCAGGAAAGCCGTTACCCCGGCTTCTACTACCGCGCCGACAAGAACTTCGTCGACGAGGAAAACTGGCACTGCTTCGTCAACTCGATCTATGACAAGAAGACCCAGAAGTGGACCTGCTTCAAGCGCAAGCACGTCGACCTGGTCGACAAGTCCAAGCTGTTCAAGCCCGCTGCTCACTAAGCAGTTAGCTTTGGCTTAAAGAACCGGGCGCTCACAAGGCGCCCGGTTTTTGCTTTACAGAATCGAATACCCTACCTGTAGGAGCGGCTTTAGTCCGCGAACCTTCGCCACTGAAGTCGCTCCTACAGGCAGGCACACATGAGCGAGACAACCATGCAAGACTACAACGAGCGTTTTCAGAACTTGGCCGACGATGCCCCCTTCGAGCAGAGTCCGGTCATGCCGACCATGCTGGACGGCGACACCCAACTCCAATTCCGCTGCCACCGTGGTGTCAAATGCTGGAACGCCTGTTGCAGCAACATCGACATCACGCTGACGCCCTACGACATACTGCGGCTGAAGAACCACCTCGGCCTCTCCTCGGGCGAGTTCCTGCAGAGCCACACCGTACCCTTTGAAATGGACAAGGACGGCACCCCCGGGGTCAAGCTGCGCAGTGTTGAAGGCGGCACCGCCTGTCAGTTCATGGTTGAAGAAGGCTGCAGCGTCTACAACGACCGACCTACAGCTTGCCGCTACTACCCTGTCGCCCTGCTCTCCGTGCGCCGATCCGACGAATATACCGACCGGCTTTCCTTCGCCAAGGTGACCGAAGCCACCTGCTTCGGCCATCAGGAACCGGATACCCAGACCATCGACGAATACCGTGCCGCCCAGGGCGCTACCGAATACGACGAAAAGGGCCGCGGCTGGCGTCAACTGATCCTGAAGAAGAAGTCGGCCGGCCCCGCCATCGGCAAGCCGCCGATGATTTCCAACCAGCTGTTCTTCATGGCCAGCTACGATCTCGACCGCTTCCGCGCCTTTGTCATCAGCGAGTCGTTCAACAAGACCTACAACATCCCGGTCGAGGAAATGGCCGAACTGGTCGCCGACGACGAGAAGCTGCTGGCCTTCGGCGACCGTTTCCTGCGCCAGGTTCTGTTCAACGAGAAGTCCATCGAGGAAAAGGACGGCATCTACGAGGCCCGCATGGAGCGACTGAAAGCCAAGGCCCTGGCGATCAAGGCCGAGTTCGAGGCCAACCGGGACAAAGTTGAAGACGAAAAATACTGCGCGCCGGCAGGGCAACCTGGCGACTGCGGTTGCGGCGATGGCGAAGGCTGAGCACATTCATCAAGCATGACCATGAACACGCTCACCCCCGAGACCCACTTCATCCAGAGTGAGCCCTATTACGAACCGGTCGGCGAGGAAATCGCCATCTTCGAGGCGGCCTATGCCAACAAGCTGCCGATTCTACTCAAAGGTCCGACCGGCTGCGGCAAGACCCGGTTCATGGAGTACATGGCCTGGCGGCTGAAACGTCCGCTGATCACCGTATCCTGCCATGACGACCTGACCGCGTCCGACCTGGTCGGCCGCTACCTGGTCAAGGGCGGCGAAACGGTCTGGATCGACGGGCCGCTGACCCGCGCCGTGCGCGTCGGTGGCATCTGCTATCTGGACGAAATCGTCGAAGCCCGCAAGGACACCATGGTGGTCATTCACCCCCTGGCCGACGACCGCCGCGCCCTGCCCATGGAAAAGCTGGGCCAACTGCTGGAAGCCTCGGCCGAATTCTGTCTGGCCATTTCCTACAACCCCGGCTACCAGAGTGTCTTGAAGGACCTCAAGCAATCGACCCGGCAACGCTTCGTCGCACTGGAATTCGACTATCCGGAGCCGGAACTGGAGCGGCGCATCGTCGCCAGCGAATCCGGCGTCGATATCGCCCTGGCCGACAAGTTGGTCCGCTTCGCCCACATGACCCGCAACCTGAAAGGCAGCGGCCTGGACGAAGGTGCCTCCACCCGCTTGCTGGTCCACGCCGCCAAACTCATCGCCAGCGGCGTGCACCCGGTCACCGCCTGCCAGAGCGCCGTAGCCCAGGCCGTCACCGACGACCCGGACATGCTGGCCGCCATCCAGGAACTGTCCGCCTCGCTGTTCTGATGACAGCCCCGCGCACACGGGTTGAAATCGAGGCCCTGCTCGACGTCTGGCTGGAAACCGAATTCACCTTCCACCAGGTCGGCCCCATGGCGCGGGAATTATGCCGGCTCGAGCGCACGGACCAGGATTTCATCCTGGACTGGATCAAGCGGGTAGCGACCACCCACATCACACTGGCCCACCGGTTCGGCAAACAGGCCCCGGATATGCTCCGGCGCATGGACCGGCGCGCCATCGAGGCTTGGGCCGTACACCTGTGCGACGTGTACGACCGGGCCGGCATGTATGCCGCCCTCGATGGCGTAGCCAAGGTCGGCAGCTTCATGCAACACCGCCACGAACACGCTGCCGGCGCGCTGTTCGAAGACTCGGCGCCCATCCTGGGCAATTTCGTGCACGGCCTTTCCGGCCGCAGGCTCAAGGTCGAGCAAGGTGACGCCGCCTGGACCGACGGCGAAAAGATCGTCCTGCCGGCCATCGTCGCCGCACTGGAAAGCCGCCCCGACAACTTCAAGCTGACCAAGGCCATGGTGGCCCTGCTCTGGGCGCAAACGCGCTTTGGCAGCCTGCGGGTGAATATCGAGTCGGTGTGCGCCAGCTATCCGGACCCGGCCCGCGCCCTGGCCCAGTTTCATGGCCTTGAAACCCTGCGCCTGACCGCCCGGCTGGCGCACGAACTGCCTGGCCTGCACCGAGACATGGTCCGGCTGAGCCGGGAACTCGGCGACCAGTTGGCCGAGGGCTGGGCTGACTTGGCGGCTAGGCTGAACGATCTCGCCGAGGTGGAAGACAGCCTGGCCCTGCTCGATACGGCCTATGCGCTACCCGATTTCCGTCCCTTCAGCTATCAGGGCGCCCTGAACCCGGAAGCGGTCGCTACCGCCCGCTCCGCGCGGCTGGAAAAGGAAAAAGCGAGGCTACGGGTCAAGCTGGCGGAAATGGCTGAAGAACAGCGCCGACGGGCGCCAGACCAGGAAACGGGCCCCAAGGAAGAACCGGAATTCGCCGCCCAGCCCGAGGAGGACCAGGGCCAGCTCGATTTCGAACTGACCCTGAACGACATGCCCGTGGCGCCGCCCGACGATGTGAAACAACTGCTCACCTCCATCTTCCTCGACTTCGGCGAGATCCCGCCCGAGTATCTGGTTCCGGCCGGCGACGGCGAATACGACCCCAGCCTGTATCAGGACCAGACGGCCGACCCCGATGCGGTCTGGCAAGGCACCTATCACGAGGAAGGCGCGCTGTTCTATCACGAGTGGGATCTGGGCCGCCAGCACTACCGCAAGGACTGGTGCGTGATGCGCGAAAAGGACGTCAAGCCGGTCTACGACGATTTCCCGCGCCAGACGCTGGAAAAATACGGCGCCCTGGTCAAGCAGTTGCGGCACCGGTTCGAAGCCATGCGCGACGAAAACCGCCTGCTCAAGCGCCAGGCCCAGGGCGACGAAGTCGACCTCGACGCGCTGGTTGAAGCGCTTGCCGACTCTCGCGACGGCAGCGAGATGAGCGACCGACTGTTCATGCACATGCATCGCGCTGAACGGAACATCGCCGTGGCCTTCATGGTCGACATGTCCGGCTCGACCAAGGGCTGGATCAACGAGGCGGAACGGGAAGCCCTGCTGCTGCTGTGCGAGGCGCTGGAACGGCTGGGCGACCGCTACGCCATCTACGGCTTCTCCGGCATCACACGAAAAAGATGCGAACTGTTCCGCATCAAGACCTTCGCCGAGCCCTACAGCGAAGAGGTGAAGGCCCGCATCGCCGGCATCACGCCACAGGAATATACCCGGATGGGCTTCGCCATCCGCCATCTGAGCAAGTTGCTGAACGGTATCGAGGCCCGCACCAAGATCCTGATCACCCTGTCCGACGGACGCCCGGACGACTACTTCGATTCCTATCGCGGCCCCTATGGCATCGAGGACACCCGCATGGCCCTGCTCGAAGCCCAGCGCGCCGGCATCCACCCCTTCTGCATCACCATCGACAAGGATGCCCGCGACTACCTGCCCCACATGTACGGCGCGGCCCGCTACGTGATCCTCGACGACGTGGCGCAGCTCCCGGCCAAGGTGGCCGATATCTACCGCAAGCTGACCCACTGATGGATGCCGCCGCCATCGGCAAGGGCCGTTATTACAGCAACGGGGCCTACGGACGCTCCTGGGGCGTACGCATGGTCACTGAAATCGGTCCCGATCCGGCCAACGGTCAGCCGATGGTGCATTTCAA
>JARLJM010000215.1 GCA_031291185.1 Parasulfuritortus sp.
AATTCATGCAGTCCGGTCCAAGAGAGATAGTTACCCCCTTTCGCCAGATCCCGCTTGATGTTCCGGAGGGGATGAAGCCGAACGAGTTCTTCAACAGCACGGAGAACCTCAACGATCTGGTGCATAACAATGGCCTGCTGCAAAGTCCCGAAGGGTTGCTGCTCTATCGGAAGGCACTCGGCCACAGCAACGAGTTCGATACCTCGATCATCTACAACACGTCGCAGAGCATTCTGGACCCGCTCGGCCGGCCGGTGCGCCGCACCCAAGTGCCGGATTCGGTCAAGAATGTCTGGAACCGGATGAACCAGATCATCATCGAGTACATGCTGGAGAAATATCCGGACCCGGACGAGACCCTGGTGCTGGCCGGGGAGGCCAGTCTGGATGCGACCTGGCCGCTGACTTCGCCGGGGGTACCCAGCATCCGGATGCTGCACAACCATTTCATCGTGTTCAACAAGTCGCAGTTGCGTGATGCGCCCATTGCCGACGCCAGCAACCCGAATCTGACCGATGGCGGTCAGCATTCGCTGTTCCAGGCGCATATGCGTGATGTCTACCGCGCCTTCTTCGACGAACTCGATTTGCGCATCCTGAGGCCTTGCCAGTCGGGTTCCTGCAAGATTGCGCTGACCGGCTACCCCCAGGGGTTGCCCAGCTGGGAGATTCAGGGTGGAGTCGATGCCCTGAAGGAAGTCCGTTTCTGGAAGGAATACGACACCATCCTCAAGGGCTTCATCGATTTCTACCGCACCTTCTTCAGTCAGGTCTCGACCCGGAACGCGGCGCTTCCACGGGATATTTATTTTCCTGAACTGGTGGAAGAGAAGCTGCAATTCAACAACGATTTCCTGAAGACGGCGAAGATGGTGCGCGACCACTGCATCAGGGATGCCAAGTACGCCAATGCCATACGCTGGCAGCCGGCCTTCAAGCAGCTGATCTATCGCAACGATGTCGGCAACCTGATCGTGACCATCAGCCAGAACTCGATCGGCAACGCCATCACCGAGTTGCTCGGCGTGGTCGTCAAGCGCACGCCGGATGCCGAGGCCTATGGCCGAGATGAGCCTGCGCTGATAGAGAAGCTGCTGGAAGTTCGACGCCGGCTGGTTGAGGCCGACCTTGGTCGTGGGATTGCGACCCAATACTGGGGCGCTGACTGAGAGGCGCTCAGGCGCTTAATGTCACCAGGGCGAGCAGGACGGCGGCCAGAACCAGCAGACCGACCATCCAAGGCCAGCGACGCTGTTTGGGGGCATCGCATTTAGGGCATGACATGGGGGCGCGTCCGGCTGGAAAGACTCAGGCGCGCCGGGTCTTTTTCAGGTGCTGCAATACCAGCGTGGCGACCTGAACCCGGTTGTGGAAATTGAGCTTCTGCATGATGTTGGCCAGATGGTTGCGCACCGTATTGTCAGACAGCCCCAGTTTTGCACCGATCACCTTGTTGCTGTAACCCTCGGCCACGTATTCCGAGATTTCAAGCTCCCGCGCGGACAGGCGGGATAGAGGATCTTCCTGGGTATTCGCGCGATAGAGTTTTTTCAGTATTTGCGGAGGGAAAGCTCCCGCGTCCTGCAATACCACGCCGATGGCATGGCTGATCTGGTCGGTATCGGACGATTTAAGCAGATAACCATCCACGCCGGTTTCGATCGCGGCGCGGATTTCCTCATCGCCATCCTCGACGGTCAGGATGATGACCTTCATGCCGGCCGCCTTGAGTACTGGTACGAGGTCGAGCCCGTCGCCATCCGGCAGGCTGCGA
>JARLJM010000048.1 GCA_031291185.1 Parasulfuritortus sp.
CCGGCCCCGCTGGAGATGTTCGAGACGGTGATCAACCTCAAGCCCGAGTCGCGGTGGCCAGCGGGCATGACCGTGGACAAGCTGATCGCCGAGATGGACGCGGCGCTCAAATTCCCTGGCGTGGCCAACTCCTGGACCATGCCGATCAAGGCCCGCATCGACATGCTGTCGACCGGCATCCGAACCCCGGTCGGAGTCAAGGTGTTCGGCAAGGACCTGGCCATGATCGAGACCCTGGCGCGCCAGATCGAGACTGCGGTGAAAAAAGTGCCCGGCACCCGCAGCGCCTATGCCGAGCGGGTCAACGGCGGCTATTACCTGGACATCGCGCCTCGGCGCGAGCAGCTCGCCCGCTATGGCGTGACGGTCGGCGAGTTCCAGCGCGTGGTCTCGGCGGCGCTGGGCGGCGACTCGGTGACCACGGCGGTCGAGGGGCTGGAACGTTATCCGGTCTCGGTGCGCTATCCGCGCGAATTGCGCGACGACCCCTACCACATCGCCAGCGAGGTCTACGTGCCGACCGGAAATGGCATGGTCCCGCTCGGTCAGGTCGCCGACATCAAGGTCCACGGCGGTCCGCCCGAGATCAAGACCGAGAACGGGCTGCTGGCCGCCTACGTCTATGTCGACATCGAAGGTCGCGATGTCGGTTCCTATGTCGACGACGCGCGCAAGGCGGTGGCCAAGCAGGTCAGGTTTCCGCCCGGCTATTACGCCACCTGGTCGGGCCAGTACGAATACATGGAGCGGGCCAAGGCCAAGCTGAAGCTGGTCATCCCGGCCACGCTGGCGATCATCTTCGTCCTGCTCTACCTGAACTTCGGCCGCATTGCCGAGACCGTTATCGTGATGCTGTCGGTGCCCTTCGCGCTGGTCGGGGGCATCTGGCTGATGTGGTGGCTGGACTACAACATGAGCGTGGCGGTCGCGGTCGGCTTCATCGCCCTGGCCGGCGTGGCGGCCGAGACCGGCGTGGTGATGCTGATCTATCTCGACCAGGCCTGGACCCGGATCCGCGCCGAACGCGAGGCCGAGGGTTGCGAGCCGACCGCCACCGACCTCTATCACGCCATCGTCGAGGGCGCGGTGGAACGGGTGCGGCCCAAGATGATGACCGTGGTGGCGATCATGGCCGGCCTGCTGCCGATCATGTGGGGCCACGGCACCGGCTCCGAGGTCATGAGCCGGATTGCGGCGCCGATGGTCGGCGGCATGATCTCGTCGACGGTGCTCACCCTGGGCGTGATCCCGGCGCTCTATGCGCTGGTCAAGCGACGCCGCCTGAAACAGTGAACCAGCCTCCATAATGCAGTCGACCCGCTATTCGAGGAGGAACATCGGGATGGCTGTCAGGTCGAAAGCCCAGGCTGCCGGCTCAGTCGACTACGCCACGGGTGGCGCCGCTCATCCACTGTATTTGTCTTGAATGAAAGCGAGAAAGTCATGACCATTTCATACGGGTTCGGTACCGAAGTTGCCGGGGGGTTCGATGCTGTCGTCGGGCGTGTGATCGAGGCGCTGAAGCAGGAAGGGTTTGGTGTGTTGACCGATATCGACGTGGCGGCCACACTGGAAAAGAAGCTCAACCAGAAGATGCCGCCATACCGCATTCTCGGCGCATGCAATCCGCCGCTGGCGCACCGGGCGATCATGGCCGAGCCCTCCATCGGCCTTCTGCTGCCGTGCAACGTGGTCGTCCGGGAGGATGCTGCCGGCAAGATCCAGGTCGAGTTCATGGACCCCGATGCAGTGCTGAAACTGGTGGACCGGCCCGAGATTGCCGAACTGGCCCGGGAAGTCAGGCAACGGCTCGAGCGGGTTATGAACAACATCTGAAGCACAGTCTCGCCTCGTATTCCCTTCCAGTCAGGTTGGCTTGTTTATCAGTTCAAGATGACGGGCCATGCTGAAGTTGCCATATCAGGGGTGTAAACAGTCAGAATGGCAGTCGTACTGGAATGGGAGGGGTAATGAAGAATTGGATGATGTCCGGCCTGCTGCTGGCGTTCTGCGGCCTGGTTGTGCTGCCCGCTTCGGCGGCATCGCCCTGGCTGATCGCGACGCCGGACGAGTCGGCCAGGGCGGGGGAGCCTGTCGTGCTGGAGGTGGTCAAGCCGGCGACGCAGACCGATTGGCCGACCCGGCTCAGGCTCAGGTTGGTGCAGGATGGCCGGGTCAGTGTGGTCGATCTGGCCCTTGACGAGCAGGACACGGCCGGGGATGCGCGCAGGACCTATCGCGGCGTGATCCCCAGGAGCCTGTCCGGACTGGTCAGGGTCGATCTGGTCGGCGATCAGTCGAACCGGCAGGCCCTGCTGATCGCTTCATCCGATGCCATAGCCCGGATGCAAACCCCTGCGCAGGTGGAGGCAATGCCAACGGCGGAGCAGGCCGGTACCGAGAACCTGTTGTTCCCGGTGAACGAGCCGGCCCTGTCGGCCAATGAGCCGATGTATTTTGTGGTAGGGGGCAGCGGGCGTACCAGTACCCGTTTCCAGTTGAGTTTCAAGTACCGCCTGTTCGATCCGGGCAGTCTGCCGGTCGAGTGGTTGCCTCCGCTGTCGGGGCTCCATTTCGGCTATACGCAGACCTCGCTCTGGGATGTTGGCACGGCCTCGGCCCCGTTTCACGATACCAGTTACCGGCCCAGCTTCTTCTGGCAGGGCACCTTCTTCGGCAAGGGCGCATGGCCCGAACAGCTGAGGGGCGGCATTGAACACGAATCGAATGGCCGGGACGGCGCCGGTTCCCGCAGCATCAACATCCTGTTCGCGCAGCCGGTCTGGAGTCGGGGTTTCGCCGACGGACGCGCGCTGATTCTTGCTCCCAAGTTCTATGGCTATCTGGGCAAGTCGGACAATCCGGACATCCAGCGTTACCGGGGCTATGTCGACTGGAACGTGCGCTATGGCAAGGAGGACGGCTGGCTGTTGACGGCGCTGCTGCGAGAAGGGACCGCCGGGCATGGCAGCACCCAGCTCGATTTTTCCTACCCGCTGCGCCGGCCGCTGTTCACCCAGGTCGGCGGCTTTCTGCATCTGCAGCTGTTCAAGGGCTACGGCCAGGACCTGCTGGACTACAACGTCGGCAGCGACCTGCAGGCGCGGATCGGATTCTCGATCGTCCGCTGACGGGGCGGAGGCTTGCGCTCCGCCCGTCGTCAGGTTTATCCGCCGGGGTTACGCGAGGTCGAAGCGGTCGAGGTTCATCACCTTGTGCCAGGCCGCGACGAAGTCTCGCACGAACGCTTGTTGTGA
>JARLJM010000216.1 GCA_031291185.1 Parasulfuritortus sp.
AAAATAGAGCGCATCGCATTGTAGTGCAGGAACAGTGGCGCTGGATATGCTGGATAATGAATGCAGGAATGCGTTAAGGTAGTTCCTGCAAACGTATAATGAGTCGCAGACCAGACTGACTATGAGGACACCTATAAATAATTAGGAGCCACAGATTATTATTGGTAATATCTAGTCGATATGCTTTCCAGACTGATCTCACGAAAAGGGTTACCATTTGTCCGGACCCTGTCTGCAAGCAGGAGCTTTGGGTACTCTTCCTTCTCTTTACATGTATCAGACACGTTATTGGTATTGACCTGGGAACAACATACTCGTGCGTGGCCGTGATGGAAGGCCAAACTCCACGAGTGATCGAGAACGCCGAAGGCATGAGAACCACTCCCTCGGTGGTCGCCTTCCTGGACGACGGTACTAGAATGGTCGGAATATCGGCAAAGAGACAGGTGAGCGCGCTTATTGTCATCGAATAGGCCGTGACCAACGCAGAGAACACCGTCTTCGCGGCCAAGAGACTGATCGGCCGCAAATTCGACGATCCTAGCGTCCAGAATCTGAGGAAGAACCTCGCCTTCAAGATCTCGAAGGGACCCAACGGCGACGCCTGGGTCGAGGTCAGAGGTACCCACTGAATCTTGACTTCCCATAGGCAAGCCCTACTCGCCCTCCCAGATCGGCGCTTTCGTCCTAACCAAGATGAAAGAGACCGCTGAATCCTACCTCGGGAAAGCTGTGCAGGACGCAGTCGTCACTTGCCCAGCCTACTTCAACGACTCTCAGCGCCAGGCCACCAAGGATGCCGGTATCCTCCCGACGTGGTTCGACCAATTATAGGCCGCATCGCCAACCTCAATGTGCTCAGAATCATTAACGAGCCCACGGCCGCTGCACTATCCTTCGGCATTGACAAGACCGAGGGGAAGGTCGTGGCTGTCTACGATCTCGGCGGCGGCACCTTCGATATCAGCATTCTGGAAATTTCCAACGGCGTCTTCGAGGTGAAGGCCACGAATGGCGACACTGCGCTCGGCGGGGAAGACTTCGACGCGCGTCTCCAGAACCACATGGTTGCCGAATTCAAGAAGCAGACCGGCATCGACATCTCCGGCGACAAGAACGCCATGCAAAGACTGAGAGAGGCCGCCGAGAACGGCAAGATCGAGCTCAACCGCGCCCAGCAGGCCACCATTAACCTGCCGTACCTCACTGCGGACAAGAGTGGGCCCAAGCATCTGAACATAATCATCACCCGCTCCAAGCTCGAGGCTCTGACCGACGATCTGGTCGAGCGGTCAATCAAGCCTTGCGAGAACTGCATCCGCGACTCCGGCATTTCCAAGGATAAGATCAACGACGTGCTGCTGGTCGGCGGCATGACCCGCTCGGTCAAGGTCCAGGAGACCGTCAAGCGCTTCTTTGGAAAGGAGCCGAACAAGGGCGTGAACCCTGACGAGGCCGTGGCCATTGGCGCGGCTATCCAGGGCGCAGTGCTGACTGGCGGCATCAAGGACGTCCTTCTGCTCGATATTACCCCGCTGTCGCTCGGCATCGAGACTCTGGGCGGCGTGTTCACCAGACTGATCCCGAGGAACACGACGATCCCAGCAAAGAAGTCGCAGGTGTTCTCGACGGCGTCTGACAACCAGATGCAGGTGACCATCAAGGTTCTCCAGGGAGAACGTGACATGGCCGCTGACAACAAGATTCTCGGCGAGTTCGACCTCACCGGCATTCCCATGGCTCCTAGAGGTGTGCCTCAGATCGACGTGACCTTCGATATCGATGCGAACGGCATCCTGCACGTTTCTGCGAAGGACAAGCAGACCGGCAGACAGCAGGCTATAACCATCAGAAGCTCGGGCGGACTGAGCGAGACTGATATCCAGAAGATGGTGAAGGAGGCCGAGCAGTACAAGGAGAAGGACCAGAAGCGCAAGGAGGTGATCGAGCTCAAGAACGAGGCCGACAGCCTGATCTACCAGATCGAGAAGAACATCAAGGATAACAAGGATAAGGTCCAGCAGGCCGTCGTTGACAAGGTTCACGCCGACATCAACGGTGTGAACGAGGCACTGAAGGGCGAAGACGTGGCAAAGATCAGGAGCCTGATTGACGGACTCAAGAACTCGGCCATGGATATTGGCAGGTCCGTCTACGGTGCAGGCGCGCAGGGCGGCCAGACCGGACAGGCCGGACCCACCGGCGACGCTTCTGCCGGCCAGCAGGCCAAGCCTGGCGAGAAGGAGGGTGCCACCGGCTCCAAGCCTGATGATAACAAGGACAAGAAGTAAATCATATCTCTAAAGCAATGCATTGACACATCACATGCTATCTATTCATTCTTCCATGCGACACATAGTCTACAATAGTTAGCATATTCATAATGGCACGTATTCTGCACACAACACAGTAATGCATCACATGCTGAGTTAATTGTGTGCGAT
>JARLJM010000003.1 GCA_031291185.1 Parasulfuritortus sp.
CATGAATGTGTCACCCATGAACGCCCCCGACATCTGTCTGCATAGCCGACCCACCGCACTGACCCTGCGCGATCGTATAGACCAGAATGTATTCAATTCGCTCTATGCCCGTTCGCTGGTTTACAACACCTGCTGGGAAGACCCAGCGGTAGATCGGCAAGCCCTGAAACTGGGGCATGACGACACGGTGATGGTCATTTCCAGCGCCGGCTGCAATGCGCTCGACTACGCCCTGGACGGACCGGCGCGCATTCACGCGGTAGATGCCAACCCCCGCCAGAACGCCTTGCTGGAATTGAAGGTTGCGGCGATCCGCCGGCTCGAATTCGAGGATTTCTTTGCGATTTTCGGTGATGGATATCATCCACGCTTCGCCGAGCTATACCGGACCAGCCTGCGCGGCGAACTGTCCGACTTCGCGCGCGGCTGGTGGGACAAACACAGCGACTGGTTCACCAGCCCGCTCGGCAGTTTCTATTACCATGGTCTCGCCGGCCTCGTGGCGCGGGGTTTCCGTGCCTATTTCAGGATGCGGCCGAAGCTGGCGGCGGATGTCCAGGAACTGTTCAGCGCTGAAGATCTGCCCAGCCAGCGCCGCCTGTATGACGAGCGTATTGCCCCGACACTCTGGACACCGGCCTTGAACTGGGTGCTGGGCAGCCAGTTCACCATGAGCCTGCTCGGAGTGCCGCACCCGCAGCGACGTCTGGTCCAGGCCCAGCATCAGGATGGCGTGGCCGGGTTCGTGCGCGAGGCGATCGAGTACGTGTTCCGGCAATTGCCGGTGGCGGACAATTATTTCTGGCGGGTTTATGTGGATGGCCGCTACACGCCAGAGTGTTGCCCCGAATACCTCAAGCCCGGCAACTTCGAGGCGCTGAAGGGCGGCCTGGTGAACCGCATCAAGACCCATACCTGCACGGTGACCGAGTTCCTGCACGACACGAAACGGCCGATCTCCCGCTTTGTCCTGCTTGATCACATGGACTGGATGAGCAGCTATCACCCCGCCGCGCTGGTGGAGGAGTGGAACGCAATCCTCGGCCGCGCCCGCCCCGGTGCACGCATCCTGCTACGCAGCGCGCATGCCGACCCGGCGTTCCTGAACTGGGTCCGGGTTGGCCACGAGCAGCGCCGCCTGCACGACACGCTGCATTTCGACCATGAACTGGCTGCCCGCCTGCATGTGGGCGACCGCGTGCATACCTACGCCGGGTTCAAGATCGCCGATGTCCCCGGCTGAACTCAGCGCTGACGCCCGCATCCTCTGGCGGCTGCTGCGCGGCCAGCCACGCACCGGCAGCCACGCGGAGCGCCTGGAAGGTTTCTACGCTCCCCAGGCCGATCGTTACGATATTTTTCGCGCCAGGCTGCTGCATGGCCGCGGGGATATGATCAGAGCACTGGAGATTCCGTCCGGCGCTCGCGTAGTCGAACTCGGCTGCGGTACGGGCAGCAACCTGGTCGAGCTGGCCAGGACACGCCCCCTCGAAACGCTGGCCTCGGTGGAACTGGTCGATCTTTGCCCGCCCCTGCTTGAGGTGGCGCGGCGACGTACTGCCGGACTGGCAAACGTATCGGTGATCGGGGCGGATGCGACCCAGTGGCGGCCGGCACAGCCGGTCGACCGGGTCTTCCTGTCCTATTCGTTGACCATGATGCCGGACTGGCGCGCCGTCCTGGACAATGCCCATGCCATGCTGGTGCCGGGCGGTCGGCTCGGGATTGTCGATTTCCACCTGCCCGGGACCGGCAACCGTTTCGTGAATGCACTCTGGCAACACTGGTTTGCACATGATGGCGTGCATCTCTCCAAACAGCATCTGCCGGCGCTGCAATCGCTGTTCACCGCGCCGCAGCTCGAACAGCGGCACGCCGCCGTGCCTTATCTGCCCGGGTTGCGCGCACCTTATTACTGGTTTGTCGGCAGCAAACCCCGATAATTCAGACTGGGACATGTCCCAGCGGAGAAGACGGGATTGAAACATCGAGCCGTGCGAATCATTGGTGTGGCATCGGGCATCGGCGCTCAGGATGAGGGCTGCGGGAAAGGGCCGTGGGCGATAAAACACAGCCACCAGATGCAGCGCTTGAACAAGGACACGGAATGGTCCGACCTGATCTACCCGCGCTCCGGTCTCGACAAATGGGCGCGTCTGGCCGATCTGGCGCACCGGGTTGGCGAGGAGGTCGCGCGGACCCTGACGGCCGGGGATTTTCCCGTGGTGATGGGTGGCGATCATTCCTGTGCCCTGGGCACATGGAGCGGGGTCGCCCGCGCCCTGGAAGGCCAGGGCGAGCTTGGATTGATGTGGATCGACGCCCATATGGACAGCCATGTCCCGGACACCTCGTCCAGCCACGCGGTCCATGGCATGCCATTGGCGGCCCTGCTCGGCCTGGGCCAGCACAACCTGATCTCGCTCACGGGCAAGTCTCCCGTCCTGCGGCCTGAACATATCTGCCTGATGGGCGTGCGCAGTTACGAACAGGAGGAGGCGGACCTGCTCGACCGCCTGGGCGTCCGAGTCATTCGCCAGCAGGAGATTCAGGAACGGGGCATCCCGGATGCCCTGGCCGAGGCCAAGGCGAAAGTGACGATCGGGACGGCAGGGTTCGGCATCAGTCTCGATCTCGATGCCATCGATCCCCATGAAGCACCCGGGGTCGGCAGTCCCGAACCAGCCGGCATGGGTGCACGGGATCTGTTCCATGCCCTGGGTCCCGTGCTGGTCCACCCCCGCCTCATGGCGCTGGAGATCGCCGAGTACAACCCGGAACACGACCGCAATCAAATCACGCTCCAGCTGATAGTCGATCTCCTGGAGCGCCTGGTAAAAGGTCGACCGGCGCATGATTGAAAGGTACTGTCAGTCCATGATTCTGCCCCGTGGCTTCATGGACGCAATACGCATCTGGCCAGCGTTGTTTGCGCTGATGCTGGGCTTGTCCTCCCCGTCCATCCCGGCCCAGAGTCTGCAAACCGGGGGCGTGAACCTGCCCGACCATGCCTCGCTGGGCGGCCATCAACTGGTGCTCAATGGCGCGGGTCTGAGGCGGCTGTTCGGTTTTCGAATCTATGTGGCGGCGTTGTACCTGCCACAGCCGCAGCATGAAGCGGCGCAGGTGCTGGATCATGATGAGCCCAGGCGGTTACAGCTTACCCTCCTGCGGGACATCACGACGGACCAGAACCTGGACGCCCTCAAGGGTGGACTCGTCGCCAACAACAGTCCCACCGAGATGGAGGCCATCAGGCTCGAGGTCGATCATTTCCTCGCGCTTGTCCGCCAGGCCCACTCAATACAGGCCGGTACGGTGATGCAGCTTGATTACACGCCCACGGCGGGCACGCAATTGAAGATCGGCAACCAGGAACTGGGCACGATTCCCGGCGAGCGTTTCAACCGGGATATCCTGAAAATATGGCTGGGCGACGACCCGATCCAGTCCAGCCTGAAGAAGGCACTGCTCGGCCAGGAAAATTCATGACCAGGCACAAGTTGGAGCCCCGGCATAACTTTTGACGAATTTCAGTGTCATCAGAGTAGTCCGCCATCACGCAAAGAAGGATTGAACACCATGGTCGATCTGCCCAATTCATACGATGCGCCCAAGGCACCGCCCTGCCTGATGGTCATTTTCGGCGGTGGCGGCGACCTGGCCCAGCGCAAGCTGATCCCTTCGCTCTACCATCTCTACCGCAGCGGTCTGCTGGCCGAGAGTTTCGGCGTGGTGGTGGTGGACATGCAGGAGTTCAGCCACGAGGCGTTTCGCGCCGAGTTGACCTCGCGGGTCAGGGAACATATAGCCACCGGCTTCGATGCCGACAGCTGGGGCTGGCTGGAGGAGCGCATCTATTACCATCGCGGCGACTTCACCGACCACGATTCCTACCAGCAGCTGACCAATGTGCTCAAGGAGACCGACGTGGCCCAGGGCACGCCGGGCAACTATCTGTTCTACCTGGCCACGCCGCCGCGCTTCTTCTGCGAGATTTCCCGGCATATCTCCGCCGTGGGACTGGCCGACCAGGGACCCGGGAAATGGCGCCGGATCGTGATCGAAAAGCCCTTCGGCCACGACCTGGCCTCGGCCAAGCAGCTCAATAGCGACCTGCACCAGTGGCTGGACGAGTCGCAGATCTATCGCATCGATCACTACCTGGGCAAGGAAACGGTGCAGAACATCATGGTCCTGCGCTTCGCCAACTCCTTCGCCGAACCGATGTGGAACCACCGCTATGTCGACCATGTGCAGATCACCGTGGCCGAGTCGGTCGGCGTCGAGCATCGCGGCAATTACTACGACCGGGCCGGTGCCCTGCGCGACATGGTGCCCAACCACATGCTGTCCCTGCTCCAGTTCATCGCCATGGAGCCTCCGGCCTCCTTCGACGCCTCGGCCGTGCGCGAGGAAATGAACAAGGTGATGCGCTCGATTCTCCCGCTCACGCCGGAAGACGTGCTCACCAACGCGGTGCGCGG
>JARLJM010000217.1 GCA_031291185.1 Parasulfuritortus sp.
GTAGCGGCGCACGTAGCGTTCCGGCGCGTCGCGCAGGATCGGGCCGTGAGCGGGTGCGATGACTTTCGCCGCCAGCGGCTCGATCAGGTCCAGCGCGTCCAGCACATGCTCGCGGAACGGCCGCATGATGTGCTGGTAGTAGTACTCGAAGGAAAAGCGGAAGTCGCCGACCCGGTCGTTGTACAACCGGTCGTCGCAGAAGTGGCAACCGAACACGTCGCCCGAGAACAGGATGCCGTCTTCCTCCAGCCAGGTGCACTGGGTATCCGGCCAGTGCAGGAAGGGCGTGTGCAGAAAGTGCAAGGTGCGGTCGCCGAGCGAGACCGTGTCGCCGGTGTTGACCGGGGTGTAGACCAGTTCGTCGCTCTTCAACAGCCCCTTGAGCATCATCTGGGCTCGCACCGAGATGTACAGCCGGGCCTGCGGTGCCCGCCGCATCAGCTCGGGCAGGGCGCCGGTGTGGTCAGGCTCCAGGTGGTTGAGCACGATGACGGTGATCTCGTCGTAGCGCGCCACCTGTTCCAGCCGTTCGAAAAAGTCGCCGGCATGGGAGTCCTTGACCGTGTCGATCACCGCCACGCCCTCCGAACCCCGCACGCAATAGGCGTTGTAGGTCGTACCGTTGGCGGTCTTCAGGATGATGTCGAACTCGCGCAAGCCGGAATCGAGCGCGCCGATCCAGTGGACGCCAGGGGAGAATTCGACAGCGTCGTTCATGATCCGTCCGGCATCGGGCAGGGCTCGACCAAGTGCACCCTGGGACAGGTCTCCAGGTCGGCCGCGTGTTTCGAGCTCAGCCCGATCCAGGCATCCACTTCGTCCTGATCGAAACCGACCCGGCACTCGCCTTCCACTTCCATCAGCGGCCGCCGGATCAGCAGGGGATCGGCCAGCATCTGCAGCAGCGCCTCGGTTTCGGTCAACCGCCGGCAGTCAAGTTCACCGTCGCGGATGCGGGGCGCACTCTGGTTGAACCATTGCGCTACTGGCAGTTCGCCGAAAAACGGCCGTAGCTTCGCCGCCGTCCAGCGTTCGGTGAGCAGGTTTTTGGCCCAGACCGTATGGCCGGCGGCGGCCAGCAACACCTTCTGTTTCGTGTTGTTCTGGCAGCCCGGCTTTTCGTAGAAGATGACGGTGCACATTTCAGGCTGACTTGGCCTCCAGCGCGGCCTGATAGGTGGCTTCGACCGCGGCCTGATATTTGGCCAGCATCTCCAGCGAGATGCCGGTCAGCGAACCGGGCGGGTTCAGTTCCGCACCCAGTTCGTCGAGGATCGCGCCCTCGATCGGACAGATGCTGGCGCACTGGGCGACCTCGAAGTCGCCGATACACTCGGTGCATTTGACCGGATCGATCAGGAAGTGGGGCGCGGCCTGGTAGATCGCCTCGTTGGGACAAAGCGGTTCGCAGGCATAGCAGTTGACGCAGGATTCGATGATTTCGAGTGCCATGGCATAACCTCTTCGTTAGGTTGCGTCATTCCCGCGCAGGCGGGAATCCAGCGGTTTGAACTGGGTCCCCGCTTGCGCGAGGACGACGAACAAAAACAACGCGCTCATGTTCAAGCTGCTTTCTGCTGAACTACCGGCCTGGCCTCCAGCTTGCCAGCCACGCGCATCTCTTCGTACACGGCCAGGACTGCGTCCTCGATGGCCTCCATGGCGTGTTCGCCGTTGGGCTGGATGCCGGCCGCTTCGAGCGGACCCCACGGTTCGTAACCTACCTTGGAGCAGAGCACCACTTCGCAGCCGGCCAGTTCGCGCAGTGTCTTGTCCAGCGCGCTCTCGCCGTCGCCGCAGGTGTCGCCGCCCTCGCAGTAGGGCACTGTCTTGCGGTGGCCGATGAAGCGCACGCCGCTGCCGGAGGCTTCGTAGATCAGGAACTCGCTGGCGTGGCCGAAGTGCTCGTTGATCACGCCGCCGCCCTTGGTGGCTACGGCCATCAGCACCGGCCGGGTCGCCGGCTGGTCGGTCTTGAGGCCCTGGATGGCGACCAGTTCGGTCTTTGCCGCCCGAGCCTGGTCCTTGATCTCCAGTTCGCGGGCAATCTGGGCATGGACTTCGGCCCGCTTGACCATGGCGGCCTCGTAGTCGATTTCCATGTCCTCGATCTTGTCCATGGTGAACTCCTGGCCGCGATCCTCGCCCAACATGCCGACCGCATCGGCGCGACACTGTCGGCAGTGGCGCATCATGTTCATGTCACCCGAGCAGGCATCCTGAAGTTTCTGCAATTCCTCGTGGGTCGGGCCGGGCTGCCCCATCAGACCGTAGAAGGTGCCGTGCTCCGGCTCGGCAATCAGTGGCATGACGTTGTGCAGGAAGGCGCCCTTGGACTTCACCACGCGCGACACTTCGGCCAGATGCTCGTCGTTGACGCCGGGGATCATCACCGAATTGACCTTCACCAGGATGCCGCGCTCGGCCAGCATTGCCAGGCCCTTCTGCTGCTGCTCGATCAGGATGGCGGCGCCTTCGCGGCCCATGATCCGTTTGTTCTTCCAGAAGATCCACGGGTAGATCTTGGCACCCACGTCCGGGTCCACACAGTTGATCGTGATGGTGACGTGGTCGATGTTGTGCTTCGACAGTTCCTCCACCGACTCAGGCAGGGCCAGGCCGTTGGTCGACACGCACAGCTTGATGTCCGGCGCCCGCTCCGACAGCTCGCGGAAAGTGGCGAAGGTACGCTCGGGGTTGGCCAGCGGGTCGCCGGGTCCGGCGATGCCAAGTACCGTCATCTGAGGAATGTTGGCGGCCACGGCCATGACCTTCTTCACCGCCTGCTCGGGGGTCAGCACCTCCGACACCACGCCGGGACGCGACTCGTTGGAGCAGTCGTACTTGCGGTTGCAGTAATGGCACTGGATGTTGCAGGCCGGGGCGACCGCCACGTGCATGCGGGCGAAGTAGTGATGGGCCTGCTCGGAATAGCAGGGATGGTTGTGCACCTTGGCGCGGATGTGTTCCGGCAGGTGGGAAAGCTGGTCGTCGGTCGAGCCGCAGGAGTGCGACGCACAGCCGCCCTGTGAGGCTTCTTGTTGGCCGGCGTTGAGTACGGGTAGTTCCACAGTGATTCCTCCTCAAGGGATACGAATCACTTAGTGCAAGCCCCGTGCCGGGCCAAAACTTACCCGTAACTGATTGTTTTAAATAGCCATGAACGATCAGTGGCCGTCCAACTGTCGCGAACTGCACAGGTGCGGACGACCACCTTGTCAGGAAGGTTACAAGCCGCATTTTCTCCTTGCGTCAAATTTTCTATGGCTACAATCAAAAAGTGGTTATCCCGAATCGAACCAGGATCATGAAAAAAATCAAAATGGGGATTCTGTCCGGCCTGCTGGTCATCGCACCCATCATTCATAGCCCGGCAGGTCTGGCGGTATCGGCCATACCCCAACCAATCAAAATTGCCGTATCCCGGTCCACGGAACCCGTCCTGACCGTCATGACTCCGGGTGGAAGCAGACGCTTCAGTCTGGCCGACCTTGAGGGCACGGGCATGTACCGGGTGACGACCTCGACGTTCTGGCCGAACAACGACGGCACCTATGAGGGCCCACTGTTGAGTGACGTGCTGAAACGGTCCGGGCTTGCCGATGCCGCTGCAGTCCGGATCGGCGCGCTGGATGGTTTCTCGCAGGTGATACCGCAGAAGGACTGGAGACAATGGCCCGTCCTGCTGGCGACGCGCCGGGACGGGCTACCTCTGTCGATAGCGAACAAGGGACCGCTTCGCGTGATCTATCCGCGCGACATGGCCCCGGAACTGGGCGACTCCGTGTACCGGCTGCGTTGGGTCTGGCTGGTCAATACGATCGAACCGGCCGCGACCCGATAAAACCCCATGCGACACTTCCGGCCTGCGCGCCGTTACCTACTCGCGGTTGTTGTGGTGCTGTGCACAACCAGCGCGATTGCATGGCTTTGGCGCAACATCAGCCACATCGAGACAGCATTGCCGCTGGTGACCCTGCATAAGGAGCGGGACTTCTCCGCCTTCCACTTCGATCTCGCCCGGCTCGAATCCGCGTTGAAACTTGCTGTCGCCGCGCCGAGTGCCGAGCATCTGCATCAGGCATCCTTCGCACTCGATCTGAACCAGATCCGGCTGGCCGACAACAGGGCACTGTATGGTGCATCGGATGCAGGCATCGCGGCCATGCAACAACGCCTGGGCTCTATGCTCCACGAACTGGAACGAACCCTGGCCGAGCCCACGGTCGACACCCGACGCCTGCAGACCGAATTGACCGATCTGTCCCGTTTGCGCCTGGAGTTCCAGACCCTGAACGACACGATATTCCAGGACTCGATGGACCAGGTTTCCAGGCAGCGCCAATACCTGACCAGCCTGCGCGATTCGATGTCACTGCTGATCGGGCTGTTCGGACTGGCCGGCTTGTCGCTGCTCATCCTCATGCTCAAACAGCAACGTGCCATCCAGTTGCTGGAACGGCAGGGCGAGGATTTGCGCCTTCAGGAACAGCAGCTGATCGCACGGGAACGGGAATTCCGCATGCTGGCAGAAAACTCACCTGACCCCATCATCCGCTACGACCGTAACTGCCGGCGCATCTACGTCAATCCGGCCCTGGCCCGATCCAGTGGCATGCCCGCCAGCGAATTGATCGGCAAATCACTCTCGGAGCGCCCTGCCGTGGTGATGAATCCAGCCGCCGCAGCCCACTATGAAGCCAATGTAAGAAAAGTCCTGGCCACAGGCGAACCCAGCGAATGGGAGATCGGCTGGCCAATGGCAAACGGTGATTCTGTCAGTTTTCAGATCCGCGCCGTGCCCGAATTCAACGCTGCCGGGGAACTGGAAAGCGTGCTCGCGGTGGCCCGTGACATCACCGAGCGCAAGCGCGCAGAGGAGCGGCAACGCCTTGCCGCCAGCGTGTTCACCACCAGCCAGGAGGGCATCGTCATCGCCGACGCCGCCAATCGCATCGTCGACATCAACGAAGCCTTTACCCGCATCACCGGCTACCGCCGGGCGGAAGTGCTGGGCCAGAATCCGAAGATGCTGCGCTCCGGCCGGCAGGACAAGGCCTTCTACGAAGAGATGTGGCGGGTACTGCGGGCCACCGACCGCTGGCGCGGCGAGGTCTGGAACCGGCGCAGAACCGGCGAGATCTACGCAGAACTGCTGTCCATCGTTGCCGTGCGCGACGAACTGGGCAGGCTGCTGAACTATGTCGGCGTCTTCTCGGACATTAGCCGGCTCAAGGAACACGAGGCCGAACTGGACCGCATCGCCCATTACGATCCGCTGACCGGCGTGCCCAACCGCCGGTTGTTCTCTGACCGCCTGAGTCAGGCCATTGCCCGCGCCCGTCGCACCGGCCAATCGCTGGCGGTCTGCTTCCTGGACCTGGACGGCTTCAAGCCGATCAACGATCAGCTCGGCCATGAGGCGGGCGATCAGGTGCTGGTGGAAGTCTCCCACCACCTGCGCGGCATACTCAGGGCCGGCGACACCCTGGCCCGTATAGGCGGCGATGAGTTCGTGCTGCTGTTCACCGACCTGGCCCATGGCCGGGAATGCCTGCCCATATTGGACCGCCTGCTCACCGCCATCGCCGCACCAACGTTGATTGCCGGCACCCTGGTTTCAGTATCGGCCAGCATCGGCGTAACCCTGTTCCCGGACGACGACTCCGACCCCGATACCTTGCTCCGGCATGCCGACCAGGCCATGTATCGCGCCAAGGAGGCCGGCAGAAACCGGTATCAGCTTTACAACACCGATGGCGAGTTCAAGGACGTGGCCCTTCCGGCTGCAGACCTGTCAAATCGGGATGGCCCTGCATAACCGGAAAGGCCGATGTCGGATTGCGCTATCCTGATCCTGTTGCAAACCAGCCGCACATTCAGCCATGAAACCACGCCTTCCTGCCCTGTTCATCGGCCACGGCAACCCCATGAACGCCCTCGGGGAAAACGCCAACAGCCTTGCCTGGAAAACGCTGGCCGCCGACCTGCCGCGACCCCGCGTCATCCTTGCCATCTCGGCACACTGGGTAACGGCAGGCGTCGCGGTCACCGCGATGAGCCAGCCGGAAACCATCCACGACTTCTACGGCTTTCCGCGCCGGCTGGCCGAGTTCCGGTACCCCGCCCCCGGCGACCCGGAACTCGCCCGCCGGGTTGCCTCCCTGCTGACCCCAACGGCGGTGACACTGGATTCGGAATGGGGACTCGACCACGGCACCTGGTCCGTCCTCGCCCATCTCTATCCCGAAGCCGACATCCCTGTGGTTCAACTCAGTCTGAACGGCCGCGAAGGCGCCGCATGGCATCTGGAACTGGCGAGAAGGTTGCGCCCGTTGCGTGATGAAGGTGTGCTCATTCTCGGCAGCGGCAACGTGGTGCATAACCTGGGACGCATGGACTGGGACCGGCCCGATTTCGCCCATGACTGGGCCAGTCGGTTCAACGACGCAACCCGCAAGACCCTGGAGGCAGGCGATCTCGGCACACTGGCCATTTATGCCTTTCCAGACGACTCTTTGCCGGACGCAAGGCTTGCCGTGCCGACACCGGAGCACTACCTGCCCCTGCTCTATATCGCCGCGTTACGCGACGGTAATGAACCCCTGTCGTTCTTCAACGACCGGATCGAATACGGCGCGATTGGAATGATGGGTGTGAAAGTGGGTGAAACCCGACCGGGCTGATCGGGCGGACATCGAAGCGGATCATTGATCCTGCCCCGATGCCGCAACAAGTACGCTTACCCGTGGCAGGTACAGCCACCGGCGCTCTCGCCCTGGTTCATCATGTGCGAGGCGATCGGCAGCATGGCCTGATAAAGCTGGTCGCGCAATTCGTCATCGGCAATGGTTTCAGCCATCGCGGTGCGCATGCACATCAGCCACTCGTCGTGTTCCTGCTGCCCGATAGGATATGGCATATGCCGGCGACGCAGCATGGGGTGACCGAATTTGTCGACATAGAGATCGGGCCCACCCAGCCAGCCGGACAGGAACATTACGAATTTGTCGCCGGAATGGCGCAGATCGTCGGGATGGATCTTGCGCGCCGCATAGGCCTCGGGCAATTCATCCATCAGTTCGTAAAAACGGTTGACCAGGCTGCGAATGGCTGGTTCGCCGCCGATGCGTTGATAAGGTGTTTCAGTCATGAAAATGGCTCCACAAGACCAATAAGATTGAAGGCCATCCGTGCAGATAAAAGGATGTACAGGACTTTAATGCAGCAAGTGTGCCAACTGAAAAACAACCTGTTTGCGGGCCGTTAAAGCCATTGGGCAGTGAAAGTGCGCAGCGCCGTTGTCATGAATGGCATTTGTTTTTCTGTTTTGTCATGGATGGCGCTCGGCTCATTTGCCAGGACGCAGGATTATGCGTCCTCCTGCTTGTGGCCCTACAATCACGAAGGACAAAAAAAGCCTGATGGAATCACACTGAAATCGATGCGGGCCGGTGTCATGACCTCGACTTCAGACCGCCGTCAAACCCGGGGATTACTCACTTTGCCAACTTGTGACCACTATTGATAGGATCGGCATCGTCATGAACAAGGTCGTGCACAGGGCAATGGGCTTGACGCTGTATGGCGTGGCCTTGGCTTTTGTTCTTGGCCAATGCCTCCCGTTCCAGCCTCTGGCACTCATCAATCAGGCGGTTGCCGCCGACCATCCCCCCATCGTCATCGCCCATGTCGCACCCACCACCGGCCGGTTCACCCTGCATGCGGAGGCCGATCGCCGCGGGGCCGAAATGGCGATCGAAGAGTTCAATAGCCGAGGCGGAGTGCTGGGTCGCGAAGTCGTTCTCGTATCGCAGAACCCGACTCTGGATACCCGCCATGCGGCCGAGGTCGCCGAAGATCTCATTACCCGGAACAAGATCGGTTTCATGCTCGGGGCCATCGACTCCGGAGTTGCGGCGAGCATGTCCGCCGTCTGCCAGAAACATGGCGTCATCTTCATCAACACCAATTCCTCGTCGCCCTCGGAGTCGGTCGAAAACGCCCATCGGACCAAATTCGTCTTCGATGCCAGTGCGGCCAACTTCAACCGCGCATTGCTCAAATACGCCCTGGGCAACCGCAAGTCGAAGCGCGTCCTGCTGCTGACCGAGGACGACAACTGGGGCCGCAGCAGCGCCGAGGCCTCGCGGCAATATGTAACCGAATACGGCGGCAAGATCGTCGGCGAGGTCGTGGTGCCGGCGTCGCTGCCCGATCCCGTCGCAGCGCTCAGGCAGGTTGCGGTAATACCGGCCGACGTGGTGGCGGTCAACGTCAGCGGTGACAACCAGATCCGGCTGTTCGCGCAGATCGATCCCGAGGTCCTCAAGAGGCAATCCTGGGTTATCGGCGAGGTGGATTGGGAGGAACTCTATCCGGCACCGGGAACCCCGCGCCCCCTGTACGGCATCACCTGGGCCTGGAATCTCGACACGCCCGGCACGGCGGACTTCGTGGCCCGTTACCGGAAGCGCTACGGCCATACCCGGCTCGACTACCCCGGCGACGTGACCCATGCCGCCTACTTCGCCACCAAGGCGCTGCTTGAGGCCATCGAACGGGCTGGCACCACCGACAACCATGCGGTCATCCGGCAGCTCGAAAAACTGAAGTGGTCGGCACGGGAACGCATGCAGCACGATGCGGCCTACATGGACCCGGTCAGCCATCACCTGCAGCAGACCGTCTATATCGCCACCTGGCACCCCAGCAGCGTTCATCCGGAACGCGGCCAGCAGATTCTCGGCCACGCCACACCGGAGCAGGTTCGATACGAGAAGGAGCGGACAACCCGGCTTGAGTCCCTGGCCGATACGCCGCACTACGTACCGTGAAGCCATTCAAGCTCGGGCTCATTGCCCGGATAGCCCTGCTGGTCATCGGCGTCGAAGTCGCCGCTTTCAGCGCACTCGGCTGGTTTTATACCGACCAGTTCAGTACCGCCATCGTCGGACATACCAATGCCCGGCTGAAGCTTGTGGGGAGGATGATCGCGAATGACGAACTGGCGATCAGCACCCTCTCGCGCCGGCAACTGATGAGCGACATGGTGGGGGCACCCTATCTCGACGGCATGGTCATCGGCGGCAATGGCCTGGTCATCGTCTCGACCGAGCCTGCCCATCTGGGCCGCCCGGCCAGCGACATTCCTGGTTTCGACAAGCGCTGGATCAGCGCCACCGCCCCTGACCAGCAATTCATCGCCGTCAAGGACACCCTGACCTCCGTGACGCATATCCGCAGTACCGAAGGTGGCGCACCCGTCTATTACACGATCATCACGATCAGCACCGCTGATCTCAATGCCCTGAAGCGCAACATCACCTTGTGGGGGCAGCTCGGCTCGCTTCTGTTCATTCTGCTCAGTTCCGCCGGGATCGTGCTCATTGCCCAGCGCCTGATCACCCGGCGGGTGAATACTTCCCTGGCAACCCTGAAGGAAGTCGAGCAGGGCAACCTCGACGCGCGCATTCGCGTTTTTTCCGACGACGAACTGGGTCAGCTGCAACGCGGCATCAACTCGATGACCGACAAGGTCGGTTCGCTGCTCAACCAGCATCGGCAGAATGCCGAGGCGCTCAAGCAGCAGAAAGACCTGCTCACCTCAGTGATCCAGCACTCGCCGATCCGCGTCTTCTGGAAGGACCGGGACCTGCGCTACCTCGGCTGCAACAGCCAGTTCGCGGAGGATGCCGGGCTGGGCAAGCCGGAGGAGCTGATCGGCAAGACCGACTTCGAGATGGCCTGGCGCGACCAAGCCGAACTCTACCGTGCCGACGACCTGAACGTGATGGAAACGGCCATCCCCAAGCTCGATTTCGAGGAGCCGCAGACCACGCCCGACGGCCGCACCATCTGGCTGAGCACCTCGAAGGTGCCATTGCGCGGGGAAGACAACCAGATCATCGGTGTGCTGGGCATCTATTCCGACATCACCACGCGCAAGCAGGCCGAGGATCAGATCCGCAACCTGGCCTATTTCGATCCGCTGACCGGTCTGCCGAACCGCCGCCTGTTGATGGACCGGCTGCGCCAGTCGATGTCGGTCAGCATCCGCAATCGGCAGTACGGCGCGCTGTTGATGCTGGACCTGGACAACTTCAAGGATCTCAACGATTCGCAAGGTCACGACGTTGGTGACCAGCTGCTGGTCGAGGTGGGCACGCGGCTGCGGGAACACATGCGGCAGGCCGACACCGTAGCCCGGCTCGGTGGCGACGAATTCGTCGTGGTCTCGGAGTCGCTGGGCGAGGACGAAGCTTCGGCGGCCATCCAGGCCAGGGGAATCGCGGAAAAGGTAAGGCTGGCGCTGATCCGTCCCTATGCGCTGAAAAATGGCGAATTGGCTCACTACAGCACGCCAAGCATCGGCGTCACCCTGTTCCACGGTCAGGACACCTCGCTCGATCTGTTGCTCAAGCAGGCCGATGTGGCCATGTACCAGGCCAAGAGCGCAGGACGCAATGCCATCCGCTTCTTCAGCAAGGTCATGCAGACCACGATCGAGGCGCGCGCCCAGATGGCGATGGGCTTGCGCAACGGACTGGATCGCGGCGAGTTGCGGCTCTACTACCAGCCCCAGGTCGACGGGCTTGGCAACCTGATCGGCGCGGAAGCCCTGTTGCGCTGGCTGCCACCGGATGCCGCGCCCATCTCCCCGGCCGTCTTCATTCCGCTGGCCGAGGAAACCGGCCTCATCCTGCCCATCGGCGAATGGGTGTTCGAACAGGCCTGCCTTCAGCTCAAGCGCTGGGAGCAGGACAGCGACACCCGCTCACTGACCCTCGCCGTCAACGTCAGCGCCCATCAATTCCGGCAGCCGGATTTCGTCGAGCGGGTGCAGACTCATCTCGACCTGTCCGGCATCGATCCCACCCGATTGAAACTGGAACTTACCGAAAGCGTGATGCTCACCCAGGTCGACGAGGCCATCGTGCGCATGCAAAGCCTGAAGCAACTTGGCGTGAGTTTCTCACTGGATGATTTCGGTACCGGTTTTTCCTCCTTGTCCTACCTGAAACGCCTGCCCCTGGACCAGATCAAGATCGATCAGTCCTTCATTCGTGACATTTCCCATGACCCGAACGATGCGGCCATCGTCCGCGCCATACTGGCCATGAGCGAGTCCCTGGGAATAAGCGTCATCGCGGAAGGCGTCGAGACAGAAGACCAGCGGGCCTTCCTGCTACGCCACGGGTGCGAGCATTATCAGGGCTACCTGTTCGGCAAGCCCCTGCCAATCGAGGAATGGCCAGAAGTCAAACCTGACCGGGCGGCCAAGGAATCGCCGCCCGTCGCTGATCCGGCGGTCTGACCAATCCGCGGCCTATGGCCGGCGCATTCCTATGCCTCGCGAACCACGACCAGATCGTTCGCTGCAGCGAAGGCCTCAAGATGGGTGGCAATGGCCGGGTTGGTGGTGGAAACGCGTACCCCTGGCTGGCCATTGCAGTTGATGGGCTGGACATCCGGGTGGTAGCGGATCACGTTCTGTTCCACTTTTCCATAGGGCCCGGCAAGACGGCAGGACCAGTCGCTCGGCCTGAATTTGCGGCCGCTATTGGTCAGGCCCAGGATGGTGAAGCACCCGGCAGAAGGGGGCTCGTCGGAATCAGCTGTACTCATGGCATTACTCCTTTGCATAAAAATCCTGTCAGGTCCCGCGTCGATGCCGGACCTTCTTCGTAATCTTGTCGGCGACATAGGCCGAGAACTCATCCAGATTGCCGTACTCATGTTTCAGGGCCAGTTCCGCCAGCGCGTCGATCAGGTCGCGGGTTTGGCCGATCTCGTCGAGACTCCGCCCGCAAGTCAGGCAAACCGTGCCGTCGTCACGACATGCGGTCTTGCCTCGGCATGGCGTAAAGGTCCTCATATCTGGCGCACCTTGATGTTCAAGGTCTGGATCCGGTAGGCGATCTGGCGCGGCGTCATGCCGAGCAGCCGCGCCGCCTTGGCCTGCACCCAGCCGGCCTGTTCAAGCGCCGCGATGACGCGCTCGCGTTCGTCCAGATCCGGGTCGTCGAGATCCACCTCGCGGGTCGGGCCACGGCTTGCGGAAACGTTTTCCTCGATGCCGGTGAGCAGGATGGAATCGCGGTCGATGGTGCCGTCCTCGCTCATCACGGCCGCGCGTTCCAGACAGTTCTCCAGTTCCCGCACATTGCCGGGCCAGTCATGGTGCATCAGGATACGTAGAGCGGAATCGGTCAGTTCGAGTTCCCGACCCTGTTGCTGACCGAGTTTTCCAGCGAGGAATCGGGCAATGTCCGGGATGTCCTCCATCCGCTCGCGCAGGGCAGGCAGGTAGATCGGCATGACGTTGAGCCGGTAGTACAAGTCCTCGCGGAACTTGCCGTTGGCGACGTCGCCTTCCAGATCGCGGTGGGTGGCGGCGACGATCCGGACGTCAATCTTGATGGTGCGCGTGCCGCCGACCCGTTCCAGTTCGCCTTCCTGCAACACGCGCAGCAGCTTGGCCTGGAAGGCGGCGGAAACCTCGCCGATCTCATCCAGGAAGATGGTGCCGCCGTCGGCCTGTTCGAAGCGGCCCTTCTTCTGGGTCATGGCGCCGGTGAAGGCGCCTTTCTCGTGGCCGAACAGTTCGGACTCAAGCAGGTTTTCCGGCAGCGAGGCACAGTTGAGCTTGATGAAGGCGCCCCGCGCCCGTGGCGAGTTGTAGTGGATGGCGTTGGCGATCAGTTCCTTGCCGGTGCCGGTCTCGCCCCGGATCAGGACCGTGGTATTCCACTTGGCGACCTGGCGCACCTGCTCGAACACCCGGCGCATGGGCTGGGTGTGGCCGATGATGTTGTCGAAGCCGTACTGGGCGCGGACGGTGCGACGCAACTGGTCGCGCTCGTCGGTCAATTCCTGCCTTTCCTGTTCCACTTCGCGGGACAGGCGCACGCTCTGTCCGATGACGTTGGCCACCATTTCGAGGAAGCGTCCGAGATCCTTGAGGTGGCTGCGTTCGTCGCTGGATGGCTGTGCGGCGAGTACCCCGGCGATGCCGTGGCCAACCCGGATCGGCACGCCGACGAAGGGGCCTTCGCTGTCGTAGATGCCGAGCTTGCCACGGAAACGCGGCTCTTCGGAAATGCGGGCCAGCACCACGCTGTCGCCGGCCTCCATGACCATGCCGACCACGCCTTCGCCCGGGCCATAACGAATGTCTTCGGTGCGCACCGTGCGCAGGCCGTGGACCGCCACCACCTGCTGGTCGCCGGTCTCTGGATCGGCCAGGGTGACCATGCCGCGTTCCAGACCGCCGCCTTCGTGCAGTGCGCTCAGCACGCCAGCCAGGGTCTCTTTCAGGTTGAGGGAACGGGACAGCACCTGACTGACCTGAAACAGGGTGTCGAGCTGGGCTTCGAGTTGCTCGTTGCGGCGTCTGAGGCCGGTATCGCGACTGTAGATATCCATGATTACGCCACCGGTAGTTGTACGCAGGCGCGGCAACCGCCGCCCGGCAGGTTGTCGAGCGAGATCAGTCCGCCGTGGCCGGCGGCCACTTCCTGGGCCACGGTCAGGCCCATACCGATGTGCTGGCGCTCGGCGCCCTTGGTGGTGAAGAAGGGTTCGAACGCCTTGTATCGCCACTCGTCCGGGACACCGGGGCCACTGTCTTCGACCAGCACCTCCACCCGGTCCGGATGGGCCGTGGTCGAGACCTTCAGTTCGCGCCGTTCGCCGCGGCTCTCATGAATCGCATCCAGTGCGTTTTCCAGCAGGGCCTTGAACAGGCTGGCGAGCCGGGTTGGGCGCCCGGGAATCAGGGGAATATTGCCAGCCGGCTGCCATTCGACGGTGATGCCGTCGGCCAGCAAGCGCGGCGTGACCAGACGCAGCATATCCTTCAGGATCGCGTTCAGATCGATCAGGGTCGGGGTTTCTTCCGCCTGGCTGGGAACGCAGGCGCGCAGGGTCTCGAGCGTGCGGTTGCCTTGCGCGAGGGCTTCCTCCAGGCTTGCGGTAAGGCTGTCGGCCGGATTCCCGCCGTTCTGCCGCTCCAGCATGCGCACCGCAGCGGCCAGCATGTTGAACGGCCCCTGCAACTGGAAGATGGCGCCGGACAGCACCTCACGCAGGCCCTGGATGCGCTCCTGCTCGGCCAGCATGGCACGCAGGGCGGTGACCCGAATGGCTTCCTGCTGCTCCTTTAGGGCCGTGATGTCCTGAATGACCATCAACATGTATTGTCGACGGGCGGGCTCGTAAAAGGCATCGGCGCTGCTGTCCTGTTCCTCGATCCAGGAACCGGAGCACGAAAACCAGCGTGCCTTGCGACCTTCGGCCGCATGCCGTACTTCACGACCGACAAACCCGCGGCCACTCTTCTTGGCGTTGTCGTAATCCGCACCCAGGCTGGCGTGCAATGCGCCAAGCAGGATCGCCGCCGGCTCGGGGCCCAGTTCGCCGATCAGCTTCTTGTATTCCTGATTGTCCAGAATCACCTTTTCAGTGTCGTCCAGCATGACGATGGCGACCGGAGCCGCATCGACTACCGATTCGATCAGCGTCTTCTGGTTCTGGACCTGACGTTCCAGACGATGCACTTCAGTCACGTCCCGATGCATGCCGAGGTAATGCGTGGTCTTGCCCTCGTCGCCCACCACCGGGGTGATGGTCAGGTCGGCCAGATAGCGGTTGCCATCCTTGCGCCGGTTCACCAGCAGGCCGTTCCACGGGCGTTGCCGCAGAAGTTGCGCCCACATGGTCTCGTAGACGATCTTGGGCGTGACCTTGTAGGACAGCAGCGATTCGTTGTTGCCGGTGATCTCATGCACGTCATAACCGGTCACGCGCTGGAAGGCCGGGTTGCTGTACAGGATATGAGCCTGGGCATCGGTGATGGAGATGGCCAGTGCGGCCTGTTCCACCACCTGTTTGAAAATCTCCAGAGGGACCGTTGCTTCGGTCGGGTTCGACTCGTCCATGAGTACGCTCGATCAATAATGTTAAATAGGTAGTAGCAACTGTCGTGCCCGACGCAAATGCTGGCCAGGAAGCCCTCTGGCGGCGGGGCCTTGTCGTTTTTGCGACAGCCGCCGGGCCTGTGGCTGTACCACGACAAGGCGCGGCCGCACCAATATGGGGCATCACGGTGCAAACCCTTGTTTTTCCGTGCTGCCGTAATAGCCTAGGGACTGGCACGGCGAATGCTGATAGCGGATCAGGAGATTCATAGCCATGACCCAATATCTGCTACTACTGCTTTCCACTGCGTTGGTGAACAACGTCGTCCTGGTCAAATTCCTGGGACTGTGCCCGTTCATGGGCATTTCCAAGAAAGTCGACACCGCGGTCAGCATGGGCCTGGCCACCACCTTCGTCATGACCATGTCTTCGGCCTCGTGCTGGCTGCTGGAGAACTGGCTGCTGGCGCCGCTCGGCATCACCTACCTGCGCATCCTGGTCTATATCCTGGTGATCGCCTCGGTGGTCCAGTTCACCGAGATGGTGGTGCGCAAAACCAACCCGGCGCTGTACCAGGTGCTGGGCATCTACCTGCCGCTGATCACCACCAACTGCGCGGTGCTCGGCGTACCGCTGATCTCCACCCAGGAGCATCAGCCCTTCATCGTCAGCCTGCTGTTCGGCTTTGGCTCGGCGGTCGGCTTCTCGCTGGTGCTGGCGCTGTTCGCCGGACTGCGCGAACGGCTGAACCTGGCCCAGGTGCCCTCGGCCTTCTCCGGTAGCCCGATCGGCTTCATCACCGCCAGTCTGCTGGCCCTGGCGTTCATGGGCTTCGCCGGCCTGGTCAGTCATTGACGAGAGGGGGATCGGAATATGTTCGTCGCCGTCGCCAGCCTGACCACCCTGGGCCTGATCCTGGGCCTGTTGCTGGGCGTCGCCGCCCGCCGCCTGGCGGTGGAAGGCAACCCGCTGATCGAGGAGATCCAGGCCATCCTGCCCGGTTCGCAATGCGGCCAGTGCGGCTTTCCTGGTTGCGCCGGCGCTGCGCAGGCCCTGGTCGCGGGCGAAGCGCCGGTCACCCTGTGTCCGCCGGGCGGACGCGATGTGGTCGCCGCGTTGGCCCTGAAGCTGGGCATCGAGGTCGACCTGTCCGGCATCAAGGATTCCGGCCCCCAGATCGCCGAGGTCAAGGAAGAGCTCTGCATCGGCTGCACCCGCTGCTTCAAGGTCTGTCCGACCGACGCCATCCTGGGCGCGTCAAAACATATCCATTCGGTGTTCCGCGAGGCCTGCACCGCCTGCGGCAAGTGCGTCGAGGCCTGCCCGACCGAGGCCATCGCCATGCGCCCGGTGCCGGTCACGCTGCAGTCGTGGTACTGGGACAAACCCGAGGAAAGGCTGGCCGCATGAAACTCTTCTCACGCTTCAAGCCTCAGGGCGGCGTCCACCCCGATGGGCGCAAGGATCTCTCGGCCGACCGGCCGATCCGCGTCTTGCCCATGCCGGAGCGCCTGTTCGTGTCCTTGCAGCAGCACGTCGGCGCGCCGGCCAGCCCGGTGGTCGTGGTCGGCGAGAAGGTGCTCAAGGGCCAGCTCATCGCCGCCAGCCAGGGCAACATCTCGGCCCCGGTCCATGCGCCGACCTCCGGCCATGTCGCCGCCATCGGCGACTATCTGGCACCCCATCCTTCCGGTCTGCCCGCGCCGACCATCACGATAGAGCCGGACGGCGAGGACTGCTGGGCGGCACTCGATGTGCCGATCGATCCATATGCGCTTGAGCCCGAGGAGATCGCCAAGCGCGTCGCCGCCGCCGGCATCGTCGGCCTGGGCGGCGCGGCCTTTCCGTCCGCGGTGAAGCTCAACATCAGCCGGAAGACCAACGTCCAGACCCTGATCATCAACGGCGGCGAGTGCGAACCCTACCTGACCTGCGACGACCGCATCATGCGCGAGCGTGCCGCCGCAATCGTGTCCGGCATCCGCCTGATCCAGCGCGCGGTCGGCTGCACCGAAGCGCTGGTCGGAATTGAGGACAACAAACCCGAGGCCATCGCCGCCATGCGCGAAGCGGCCAAGGGAACGGACGTGAAGGTCATGCCAGTGCCGGCCATGTACCCCATGGGCTGGGACAAGCAGATGACCCGCGCCCTGGTCGGCAAGGAAGTGCCGGCGGGCGGCCGCTCGTCGGATATCGGCGTGCTGGTTCACAACGTCGCCACCGCCTATGCTGTGCATGAGGCCGTTGCCCTGGGCCGACCCTTGATTTCGCGTCTGGTCACGGTGAGCGGCGAAGCGGTCAAGATCGCCTGCAATCTGGAAGTGCCGCTCGGCACCCCGGCCCAGGCCCTGTTCGATTACTGCGGCGGTTATGCCGGCGTGCCGGCCCGACTGGTGATGGGCGGCCCGATGATGGGCCACGAGATGCCCAATCCATACATCCCGGTGGTCAAAGGCACCAGCGGCGTGCTGGCGCTCACTCACAAGGAAATCGGCCAGCCAGTGCCGTCGCCCTGCATCCGCTGCTCGACCTGCGTGCGGGCCTGTCCGGTCGGTCTGCTGCCGCTGGAAATGGCGGCGCACATCCGGGTCGGGGACCTCAACACATCGGTCGATTTCGGCCTCAAGGACTGCATCGCCTGCGGTTCGTGTTCGTACGTCTGCCCGGCTCACATTCCCCTGGTCCACTACTTCAATTTCGCCAAGGGCGAACTGGCCGCCAAGGAACGGGCCAAGCTGAAGCAGGAAGGGACCAAGAAGCTGGCTGAAGCGCGCAACGAGCGGATGGAAAAGATCGCCCGAGCCCGCGAGGAAGCCTCTCGCCAGCGCGCAGCCAAGAAAGCGGCGCAGGAAGCGGCCAAGAAAGCAGCGGCTGATGCGGCGGCCGCCGCAGCGCCACAACAGGAGGCCACCGCATGACGCGTATCGCCCACTCCCCCCACGCCCATGCCCCGGTCAGTGTCGGCAAGGTCATGGCCACGGTCATGGCCGCCTTGGTGCCGGCCACCCTGTACGGTTTCTGGCTCTATGGCTGGCCGGCGATCTTCCTGTGGACGGTCACGGTAACCACTGCCGTGGCGGCCGAGGCCCTCACGGTGCGCCTGCAGGAGAAGCCGGTCCGGCCCACCCTGATGGATGGCTCGGCCATCCTGACCGCCTGGCTGCTGGCCCTGTCGCTGCCGCCGTTCGCGGCCTGGTGGGTGGGCGTGGTCGGTGCGTTGTTCGCTGTAGTGATCGCCAAGCAGGTGTTCGGCGGCCTGGGCCAGAATGTATTCAATCCGGCCATGGCCGCGCGGGTGATGCTGCTGATCTCCTTCCCGGTCGACATGACGATGTGGACCACACCCATGCCGCTGACTGGCGGCCACGCGCCCGGACTGATGGAAGGCCTGGCCATCACCTTCGGCGGCGCACATTGGGACGCCATGGCCAGCGCCTCGCTGCTCGGCCACGTGAAGACCGAATTCACCCGTGGGGTGGACCTGCTGCACAGCCTGCCCGGCTATTTTGCGGCGCAGGATTCGGCCATCGGCAGCCGCGCTGGCAGCCTGGGCGAGACCTCGGCCGGATTGCTGCTGGCCGGCGGCCTCTTCCTGATCGCCCGCCGCATCATCACCTGGCACGGCCCCGTGGCCATGCTCCTCGGCGTCGCCGTCCCGGCCCTGATTGCCCATGCCGTGGCGCCGGCCCATTTCCTCGGCGTGCTGCCGGAAATATTGTCCGGCGGCCTGATCCTGGGTGCGTTCTTCATCATCACCGACCCGGTCACCTCACCCAATACAAACGAGGGCATGTTCCTGTTCGGTCTGCTCTGCGGCCTGCTGACCTGGACCATCCGGACCTTTGGCGGTTACCCGGAAGGCGTGGCGTTCGCGGTGATGCTGATGAACTCGCTCACCCCGATCATCGACCGCTATGTGAAGCCGCGCATCTACGGCCGCACCCGCAAGGGCACCGCGCTGCCGGTCGGCAAGGAGGCATGAGATGAACCTGGAAAGCCTGCGCGGCAAACTGGTCTATCAGGGCATCCTGCTCGGCGGCGTGACCCTGATCACCGGCGGCGCGCTGGCCCTGGCCGACCGCGCCACCGAGGCCGACATCCTCGCGGCCAAGGCGCGCGACATGAAACAGTCGCTGAGCCAGGTTCTGCCCGGCCAGTACGACAACGACCTGCTCAAGGACACTGTGGTGCTGCCCGGCCCGGACGGCGACGTCACCGTCTATCGCGCCCGCAAGGCCGGCAAGGTGGCGGCGGTGGTGTTCCAGGTCCAGGCCATCGGCTACGCCGGGCCAGTGGTCAGCATGATGGGTGTCGACCGCGACGGCCACATCCTCGGCGTTCGGGTCATCCAGCACAAGGAAACGCCGGGCCTGGGCGACAAGGTCGACCCGGCCAAAACCGACTGGATTCATTCATTCGAAGGCAAATTCCTGGGCAATCCCCCTGCTGACCGGTTTGCCGTGAAGAAGGACGGCGGCGTGTTCGACCAGTTCGCCGGCGCCACCATCACGCCGCGCGCAGTGGTGAAGTCGGTCAAGGGCGGGCTGGAGTTCTTCGCCAGGGAAAAGGGCACGCTGCTGGATGAGAGTCAGGGCAGCGCTGCAACCACGACCAATGGCGGGATGGCGGCCCAGGTCGCTGCCGCCAAGGCCAAATAGAGGAATGAAACCATGAGCAACGTCTACGCCAAGATCGCCCGCGACGGCCTGTGGGACAACAACATCGTGTTCGCCCAGATACTGGGCATGTGCCCGACCATGGCGGTGACCAGTTCCGCGACCAACGGCCTGGGCATGGGCCTGGCGACCACGGCGGTTCTGGCCGCGGCGAATACCCTGGTGGCGGCGGGCCGCAACCTGATCAGCCCGGACGTGCGCATCCCGGTCTACATCGTGCTCATCGCTTCGCTGGTCACCCTGGTCGACGTCAGCCTGAACGCCTTCGCCCATGACCTGTACAAGGTGCTGGGCCTGTATATCGCCCTGATCGTGGCCAACTGCGCGGTACTCGGCCGGGCCGAGGCCTTCGCCGGCAAGTCGCAAGTCGGACCGGCCGCCATGGACGGCCTGATGATGGGTCTGGGTTTCACCTTCGCCCTGACCACCATCGGCGGCATCCGCGAACTGATCGGCGCCGGCACGCTGTTCGCCAACGCCCATCTGCTGTTGGGCAGCGCCTTCGCCTTTCTCGAAACCACCGTGATTCCCGGCTACAAGGGCTATCTGCTGATGATCCTGCCGCCCGGCGGCTTCCTGGTGCTGGGCTTTCTGCTGGCCGGCAAGCGCATCCTCGACCGGCGACTGGCCGAACGCGCCATCCCGGTCGAC
>JARLJM010000049.1 GCA_031291185.1 Parasulfuritortus sp.
ATGCGGGAAAGGCGAGAAATCTGGGCAAACAACGCCCTAAAAAGCCAGCAAGACCGACGTATTCCGACAAATTCCTCACGCTCGCGCAGATCTGACCGTGCGCGCGATTTCTGACGCTACTTGTTCAGCGGTGCCTTAGTGATTCAACGTCAGGTTGCAAACCGACATCGGACCTCAAGCTATGGCGAGTGGGTCGCCCGCCGGTACAGAAGCAGGAGCGAGCCGAAGCCCGCTCCTGCACTAAGGCCTGGTTACCCGGATCAGCCTTCGATCACGTTCTCGAACACGAACCGCCCGTCCTGCACGTCGACCCGGATGACGTCCTTGGCGGCAAACCGGCCTGACAGGATTTCCTTGGCCAGCGGATTTTCCAGTTCCTGCTGGATGGCGCGTTTCAGCGGTCTTGCGCCGTAGACCGGATCGAAGCCGGCCTTGGCCAGTTCGGCCAGCGCGGCATCGCTAACTTCCAGCTTCATCTCCATCTGGGCCAGACGCTTTTCCAGATAGTGCAGCTGGATGCGGGCGATGCTGGCAATGTGCCGCTCGTCCAGGCTGTGGAAAACCACGACCTCGTCCAGCCGGTTGATGAACTCGGGCCGGAAGTAGTTCTTCACCTCGGCCATCACGGCCAGCTTTATGACCTGATAATCGTCGCCGCTCATCTGCTGGATCATCTGGCTGCCCAGATTGCTGGTCATCACGATCACGGTATTGCTGAAGTCCACGGTACGGCCCTGGCCGTCGGTCAGGCGGCCGTCGTCGAGCACCTGCAGCAGCACATTGAATACGTCCGGGTGGGCCTTTTCGACCTCGTCCATCAGGATGACGCTATACGGTTTGCGGCGCACGGCCTCGGTCAGGTAACCGCCTTCCTCATAGCCGACGTAGCCGGGCGGCGCGCCGATCAACCGGGCCACGGAATGCTTCTCCATGAACTCGGACATATCCAGCCGGATGATGTGGTCCTGGGAATCGAACAGGAAATCGGCCAGGGCCTTGCACAGCTCGGTCTTGCCGACACCGGTCGGACCGAGGAACAGGAAGGAGCCGTAGGGCCGGTTGGGATCGGACAGGCCGGCGCGCGAACGGCGGATGGCGTCCGACACCACGCGCACGGCTTCGTCCTGGCCGACCACGCGGCTGTGGATGCGACTTTCCATCTGCAACAACTTGTCGCGCTCGCCCTGCATCATCTTGGACACCGGGATGCCAGTCGCACGGGAGACCACCTCGGCAATCTCTTCGGCGCCGACTTCACGCCGCAGCAGCTTGAACTCGCGCTTGCCCTCGCCCGCCGCCTCGGCCTGCTTCAGCTCGGCTTCGAGCTTGGGCAGCTTGCCGTACTGGATCTCGGCCACCTTGTCGAACAGGCCCTTGCGTTGCAGGTCCGCCATCTCGGCACGCAGATGGTCGATCTCTTCCTTGATGTGGGCCGAACCCTGGACGACGGCCTTCTCGGCCTTCCAGATTTCCTCCAGGTCGGAATACTCTTTCTCCAGTTTGCGGATTTCGTCCTCGATCAGGGCCAGGCGCTTCATCGAGGCCTCGTCCTTCTCGCGCTTGACCGCCTCGCGCTCGATCTTGAGCTGGATCACCCGGCGGGCCATCTTGTCCATGACCTCCGGCTTGGAGTCGATTTCCATCTTGATCCGGCTGGCGGCCTCGTCGATCAGGTCGATGGCCTTGTCCGGCAGGAAACGGTCGGTGATATAGCGGTGCGAGAGCTCGGCTGCCGCGACGATGGCCGGGTCGGTGATCTCGACGCCGTGGTGGACTTCGTATTTCTCCTGCAGGCCGCGCAGGATGGCGATGGTCGCCTCGACCGAGGGCTCGTCGACCAGCACTTTCTGGAAGCGGCGTTCCAGGGCGGCGTCCTTCTCGATGTATTTGCGGTATTCGTCCAGCGTGGTGGCGCCGATGCAATGCAGCTCGCCGCGCGCCAGGGCGGGCTTGAGCATGTTGCCGGCGTCCATGGCGCCTTCGGCCTTGCCGGCGCCGACCATGGTATGCAGCTCATCGATGAACAGGATGATGCGGCCTTCGTCCTGGCCAACTTCCTTCAGCACGGACTTCAGGCGTTCCTCGAACTCGCCGCGATACTTCGCCCCGGCCAGCAGGCCGGCCATGTCGAGCACCAGAACCCGCTTGCCCTTCATCGTTTCCGGCACCTCGCCATCGACGATGCGCTGGGCCAAGCCTTCGACGATGGCGGTCTTGCCCACGCCCGGCTCACCGATCAGCACCGGATTGTTCTTGGTCCGCCGTTGCAGGACCTGGATGGCACGGCGAATCTCGTCGTCGCGACCGATCACCGGATCCAGCTTGCCTTGTCTGGCGCGCTCGGTCAGGTCCAGAGTGTATTTGCTCAAGGCCTGGCGCTGACCTTCGGATTCCTGCGAATTCACGCCTTCGCTGCCGCGCACGGCATCGATGGCCGCAGTCAGGTTCTGCGTCGTCGCGCCATGTTCCTTGAGCAGCTTGCCAGCCTCGCCCTTGTCTTCCAGACAGGCGAGCAGGAACAGTTCGCTGGCGATGAAAGCGTCGCCGCGTTTCTGGGCGAACTTGTCGGTCAGGTTGAAGATCTTGTCCAGATCGCGCGAGATGCTGACCTCGCCGCCGTGGCCTTCCACTTTCGGCAGCCGGTCCAGCGCCTGCTGGATGCCGGTCAGCAAGGCCGACACACGGGCGCCGGCGCGTTGCAGGATGGCACGAGCGCTGCCGTCATCCTGGTTGATCAGCGCCGCCAGCACGTGCAGCGGCTCGATGTAGGGATTGTCGTTGCCGACCGCGAGGCTCTGGGCCTCCTGGATGGCGGACTGGAACGGCGTGGTCAGTTTGTCAAAGCGCATGATCTCCACTCAGGAAAGGGTTTAACTACACCCAAGATAGGGAGATTCAACGGGATTTCAATGGCGCACTCGGCGCCGGGCCGATTTAAATAAGCAGCGATGCCGCCGGGCGTCCCCGCTTGGTATCGTACATGGCCGTATCCGCATGGCGTAGCAGGGAATAGGCGTCGGCGCCATCGTCGGGGTACATGGCGCTGCCGATGCTGATTCCGACCCCGATATCCCGGTAGGCCTGACAGATCGTGGCCTGGATGTTTTCCTTGATCTTGGCGGCGATTCTGTCCACTTCCCCGCGCCGTTCCACCCGCTCCAGCAGGACAATGAACTCGTCGCCGGACAACCTGGCCAGGGTGTCCTGGGCGCGGATGGTCTCACGAATGGTATCCGCCGTGGTCATCAGAAAACGGTCGCCGGCATCGTGGCCATAGTTGTCGTTGACGGATTTGAAACGATCGACATCGAGAAACAGCAGTGCCAGATGGGATGTATCGCGTTTGGCTCGCAGTATGGCTTGCTCCAGACGATCCATGAGCAGGCTGCGGTTGGGCAGATTGGTCAGGCTGTCGTGGCTGGCCAGGTAGGCCAGGTGCAACTCGTGCTCGCGCCGTTCCCGGTCATGGCTGTGATGTTCGAACGACATCTTGACCAGAACCAGCAACACGACGAACAGAGTCAGCATGATGCTGGCCAGGACCGGCAGGTCGAGATCCTGCCAGCGCATCTGCCTGCTGACTTCAATCACGAACGGATCACCGCTGTTGTCGCGCATGTCCCGTTTCCACCTGAACAGGGGCAGGAGCGCAGACTCCAGACGACTGGAGGGGGTTTCGACGCGAAGAAACAACCGCCCATCCGGATCGTCGGGACCGAGTTCGGTATTGCGGATGGAAATGCTGATGTCCTTCTGCTCCTTCAACCAGGGCAACGCCCCGATCGTATCGGCGCGAATGACAAGCTTGGCGAAGCGCGTCTGATCGGCGTTGACCGGGCGGATCATCATGTAGGCCAGGGGGCCTTTGACCGTATGGTAAGGGGTGCTGATCGCGCGCTGACCGGACAGTATTGCCCTGTGCAGGGCCGACGCCTGGACACTGGATGAACCGATATCCAGGCCAAGCACCTGACTGGTCGTCGGCGTTTCCGGCTCGATGAAGGTGGTGACGTAATAGGACTCCTTGTCCTCCGGGGGAAGCCAGGTGCGGGTCTGGTCGAAATCGAAGCGGCGAATCCGGAACGATTTGTTCAGAAAATCGCTCTCCTCCTTTTCAAAAGCGGGGAGACGAGCTCTGGGTACCTCTTCAATCATTTCCAGCATGTAGACTTGCGGATAGATCAGGCGCATCTGGCTGGCATAGCGGGAAACCATGAGCCGGTCGGCTACGTCCTTTACATTCATGACTTCCAGCATGGCTGAAAATCCTTCCAGCACGGAATTGACGCCATGTTCCATTTCTGCGAAATGGCTGCTGACAGCTTCGGCCCGTTCGCCGAAAATGCGTTCCGACCGATGTGCCTGCGCATCGACAAAGGCGACGACGCCAACGACGGACAGCATCAGCCAGAACAGGGGAAGCAGGAAATAGGCTTGGCCAGCGCCGCGCCTTGGGTGAAAAACCCCATTATCCAGAACCAATCCAGCCCCTCTCGATGTCATAATTTGAATGCTTTTTAATATCGGTAAACCTTACTCCTCAGAGCCAACATGTGGCATATAGCAAAAGTAATAGACCTAAACCGGCAAATAACCCTCGACATTGAACGGGCATTTCAGGAAGACATGGCGGATCGCGGCGATCTGACCGCGGCACTGATTCCGGTCGAAAAACATGCCCATGCCAGGGTCATGACCCGTGAAGACGGCGTGCTGGCCGGGACGGCCTGGTTCGAGGCGTGTTTCAAGTCACTTGATCCCAATTCCCGAATTTTCTGGCTGGCGGAAGATGGCGAGCCAGTGACGGCCGGCCAAACCCTGTGCGAAGTCGAAGGCAACGCCCGCGCCCTGCTCAGCGCCGAACGACCGGCCCTGAACTTCCTGCAGACCCTGTCCGGCGTAGCCAGCGAAACGCGGAATTATGTTTCCGCCGTCGCCGGCACCCACGCCCGCATCTACGACACCCGCAAGACCATTCCCGGCCTGCGCGCCGCGTTGAAATACGCCGTCTATTGCGGTGGGGGCGAGAACCAGCGCATGGGTCTGTTCGACGGCATCCTGATCAAGGAAAACCACATTGCCGCTGCGGGCGGCATCCGGCCCGCCCTGGAGCAGGCGCATACCCTGGCCCCAGCCGAGGTAAGCGTGCAGATCGAAGTAGAAGACATGGCCCAACTGGACGAGGCCCTGGACGCCGGCGCCCGGCTGATCCTGCTCGACAATTTCAATCTGGAAACCATGCGCGAGGCTGTCCTGTTCAATGAGGGGCGCGCCCAACTGGAAGCCTCCGGCGGCATCACCCTGGACAACGTCCGCTCGGTTGCCGAAACCGGGGTCGACCGCATCTCCATCGGCAGCCTGACCAAGAACGTCCGGGCCATGGATTTGTCGATGCGGTTCGTCGACTGAGCCGGAACAGGTCCTCAGCGCCGGAGCCGGGAGAAGTCCGGCGGCTCCCATTCCCGCAAGGCCAACAGCAGCCCCATGCCGCGCCGCGTCCCGTCCGGGGCAGCCAGACTCTCGTCGTGCAACGCGGCGAAACTGCGCCGCAAACGACGCACCTGCGTCATGAACTGTGCATTGGCCTCGGGGCTTAGCATGCCATGCACGAAAAAGAGCGCTTCATCCTCCCGGCCAAAATCGCCGGCCAGAAAATCGTCCTGTCCGCGCTCGCGAAAATAGCGCCGGATCGGCCCTTCGGGCAGCCAGTCGAAATCGCGCGCGACATTGATCCGTATCCGGTTGCCGGGCAGCAGATCGATCAACCGCATCCGGTCCAGCCGTGCCAGGCGCTGTATGCACTCGGCCTCGTCGATGCGGTAATGGGCCACGATGTCGGCCATGGTCCAGTGGTTGAGCGCGCAGGTCGCCACCAGGAGCAGCTTGGGGTCCGAGACCAGTTCGGCTTCCTGACCGGCTTCCAGCCCTTGCAGTTTCGGCGTGCTGGAGGCGGCCTCCTGAGTCAGTTCGGCCAGCGTCAGGTCGAGCATGGCGCACAGCGTCATCAGCCGTTCAAGCGGAATCCGGCCGGTTGAAAACAGCCGCTTCACGCTCGGTTCGGAAAGCCCGAGCCTGGCCGCGACGTCACGATATGTCAGCCCCCTGGTCCTCAGATGGCGTTTGATGGTGGCCAGCAAAAGGTGCAGCTCGGTCATGATTACCCAGCAAAGTATCAAAGTAAGATACTTGTTAGATTGCCATACGCAACATCGAGTATAAAGGTTTAAATAATTGCCTACTCAGGCCAGAGTGAGGGCGTCACCACTCACTACGGATTCATGCCATGAAACGACTGCTGCCCCGCCTGCCACTATTGCTCACCCTGGCGATCGCGTTCGCCATGCTCATCCATGGCCCGATCGCCCAGTTGCCCCACTACCATGAGTTTGCCGACAGCCGTAGCTGGCATGGTCTGCCCAATGCTGCCGACGTGCTGTCCAACGTGGGATTCGCCCTGGTCGGAATCTGGGGACTGGTCCGGCTCTGGCCACTGCGCCGGAGACCGGAACTAGCCGCCGGCTGGCCCGGCTATGCCCTTTTTCTGGCGGCATTGGTGCTGACCGCGTTCGGCTCCAGTTACTACCATCTTGCCCCCGACGACGCGCGGCTGGTATGGGACCGCCTGCCCATCGCCCTCGCCTGCGCCGGCCTGCTGGCGGCCGTACGGGCTGAAACCGATTCTGGGACCGATGCCCGCGCCTGGACGCTGGGGCTGTCGGCCACCGCCGTGGCAAGCGTCGGCTGGTGGCATTTCACCGGACTCCATGGACAGGGCGATCTGAGGCCCTATCTGCTGTTGCAGGGACTGCCCCTGCTCCTGATCCCGCTCTGGCAGGCCATCCACGGCGCACCTCGCCAGGACCGCATCGCGTTTGGCATGGCGCTGGCGCTGTACGCGCTGGCCAAAATCACCGAACTCTACGACCACCAGATACTCGCCACCCTGGGCAGCCTGAGCGGCCACACCCTGAAGCACTTGCTCGCAACCGCAGCCGCACTGGTATTGACCTTGCGCCTGATCCGCAGGGTGGACGAAAAAACCGGCCGAACCGGCCTTTGAGCACTGAATTCGGGTATCGTAGCGGCCAAAAAAAGGGGTTGAAATGCGTGCATTGATACGTGCTGTGCTGCGCCAGATCGCGCAGGTACTGTTCCGGGTTCGCGTCCTGGGCGACATGAGCCACTTCCAGGTCGACCGTCTGTTGATCATCGCCAACCACGAGTCGTTTCTTGATGGCCTGCTGATCGGTCTGTTCCTGCCCGTGGACCCGGTGTTCGTGGTGCATACCGGGATCGTGGCCAACCCCTGGTTCCGCCTGCTGTTGCGCGGCGTGGATCACCTGGCGGTAGACCCGACCAATCCGATGGGGATGAAGCATGTGGTCCGCCTGATCGAGTCCGGACGCCCCGTGGTGATCTTTCCCGAGGGGCGAATCACGGTCACCGGCAGCCTGATGAAGGTCTACGACGGTCCTGCCTTCGTTGCCGAAAAGACCCAGGCGACCATCGTGCCGGTGCGCCTGGACGGCCCGGCGCGCAGCTACTTTTCCCGCCTGTCCGGGCGCTACCCGCGCCGGCTGCTGCCGCGGGTCACCCTGACCGTCCTGCCGCCGACGCGCATCACGGTCGCCCCGGATGGCAGCGCCAAGCTGCGCCGGCGGGCGGCCGGCGAGGCCATGCGCAAGCTGATGCAGGAGATGCTCTTCGCCTCGCGGCCCGATCAGACCCTGTTCTCGGCCCTGTGCGACGCCATCGACATTCACGGCCGGCACCGGCGCCTGGTCGAGGACATGCGACAGATCGAGTATTCCTATCAGGACCTGCTCAAGATGACGCTGATGCTCGGCCGCCTGGTGGTCCGCGCCTCCGGATCGAACACACCGGGCGAGCGCATCGGGGTCCTGCTGCCCAACCTGACGGCCACCCTTGGCGTGCTGATCGGCCTGACCGCACAGAACCGGGTGCCGGCCATGCTCAACTACACCGCCGGCGTCGATGCGCTGCAGTCCGCCTGCACCGCGGCGGAGATACGC
>JARLJM010000050.1 GCA_031291185.1 Parasulfuritortus sp.
CCGAACATCAGGGTCAGGTTGCAGTGGATGCCCTCGCGTTCCAGGATTTCGCCGGCCCGGATGCCTTCCCAGGTCGAGGCGATCTTGATCAGGATGCGTTTGCGGTCGATGCCGGCGGCCTCGTACAGACCAATCAGCCGCCGGGCTTTGGCGAGGGTGGCGGCGGTATCGAAGGAGAGGCGGGCGTCCGCTTCGGTGGAGACACGGCCCGGCACCAGCTTGAGAATTTCCTGACCGGCCAGCACAGCCAGTTTGTCCATGGCGTCCAGCACCTGCCGGTCCTTGTCGCTGCCCTGTGTGCGAGCCCAGGCCACGGCCTCGTCCAGCAGGGGAGCATAGTGCGGCGAGGCAGCGGCCTTGAGCAGCAGGGATGGGTTGGTGGTGGCGTCTTCAGGACGGTATTTGGCAATGGCATCGATGTCGCCGGTATCGGCGACGATGGCGGTCATCGCACGCAATTGTTCGAGTTGGCTGGTCATGGTGGTTCCTGACATGAGTGGTGTTTACGGTATAGCACCTGCCGATGACGGGACGGAGTCAGATCGCTGCAATGGCCTCCAGTGCCTCCTGCTGTTCCATCCATTCGCTTTCCAGTTGTTCCAGGTTACTGGCCAGCGCGGCCTGCTCGAACATGATCTGCTTCAGGTCTTCCTTGCGGGTCTCGGCATAGATTTCCGGATCGGCCAGGAGGGCGTCGATCTCTGCCTTGCGGGTAGTGTGCCGGGCCATCTGTTCTTCCAGCCGGCGGATGCGGGTCTCGATCGGTTTGCGCTGGTTGGCCAGGCGTTGCCGGGCTTCGGCTTCCTGTCTCTTTTGTTCCTTGCGGTCGACCGGTTGTTCTTTCGGTACGTCGATTTTCGCGGGCTTGACCACGCCCAGCTTGGTTTTGAACAGCCAGTCGCGGTAGTCGTCCAGGTCGCCGTCGAACGGTTTCAGGCCGCCGTCGGCGACGATCATGAATTCGTCGGTGGTGGCCCGGAGCAGGTGGCGGTCATGGGAGACCAGGATGAGGGTGCCTTCGAACTGGGCCAAGGCGACGGTGAGCGCCTCGCGGGTTTCCAGGTCGAGGTGGTTGGTCGGCTCGTCGAGCAGGAGCAGGTTGGGCCGCTGCCAGACGATCAGGGCCAGCGCCAGCCGGGCCTTTTCGCCGCCGGACAAGGGCGCGATGGGCGCGGTGGCCATCTCGCCGTTGAAGTTGAAGCCGCCGAGGAAATTGCGCAGTTCCTGTTCGCGCGTGATCGGCGACAGTTTGCTCAGATGCCAGAGCGGTGACTGGTCGTGGCGCAGCATTTCCAGCTGGTGCTGGGCGAAATAGCCGATGGCCAGGCCCTTGCCGGCGACCAGCTTGCCGGACAGTGGCGGGATGTCGCCGACCAGGGTCTTGATCAGGGTCGATTTGCCGGCGCCGTTTACGCCCAGAAGGCCGATGCGCTGGCCGGCCTGGAGATTGAGGTTGATCCCGGAGAGGATGGTCTTGTCGCCGTAACCTGCGATCACGTCTTCCAGCACCAGCAGCGGGTTCGGAGCCCGTTCCGGTTCGCCGAACTCGAACGAGAATGAGGCGGCGGCATGGATCGGAGCCAGTTCTTCCATCTTGGCCAGCATCTTCATGCGCGACTGGGCCTGCTTGGCCTTGCTGGCCTTGGCTTTGAACCGGTCGATGAAGGATTGCAGGTGGGCGCGTTCGCGCGACTGCTTTTCGAAAGCGGCCTGGCCGAGCGAGAGGTTGATCGCGCGCTGTTTCTCGAAGCTGGAGTAGTTGCCGCCGTAGCGCTTCAGTTTCCTGCCGTCGATGTGCGCCACCACGTTGACCACGCCGTCGAGAAAGTCGCGGTCATGGGAGATTACGATCAGGGTGCCGGGGTAGCGCTTCAGCCAGTCTTCCAGCCAGAGGATGGCGTCGAGGTCGAGGTGGTTGGTCGGTTCGTCGAGCAGGAGCAGGTCGGACGGACACATCAGCGCCTGGGCCAGGTTCAGGCGCATCCGCCAGCCACCGGAGAAGCTGGCTATCGGCAATCGCATCTGGTCGTTCGAGAAGCCCAGGCCGGTCAGCAATTGCTCGGCACGGGCGCGTACGGTGTAGGCGTCGGCATCCTGCAGCGCGCCGTGCAGTTCGCCGATGCGGTGACCGTCATGCGCGGCTTCGGCCTCGGCCAGTTCGGCTTCCAGCCGGCGCAGGGTGGTGTCGCCATCGATGGCGTAATCGAGGGCGGTTCGGTCCAGCGCAGGGGTCTCCTGGGCGACATGGGCGATGCGCCAGGCGGACGGAAAGTCGACATCGCCGGCATCGGGATGCAGTTCGTTGCGGAGCAGGGCGAACAGGCTGGACTTGCCCGAGCCGTTAGCGCCGATCAGGCCGATTTTCTCGCCCGGGTTCAGGGTCAGGTCGGCAGTTTCGATGAGCGGCTTGGTGCCGCGGATGAGGGTGAGTTGGGTCAGGCGGATCATGGGGCGCGATTATCGCCCGAAACGGGCCGATATCTGGAAACAACTACGGGGTGCCGGTCTCAGCTCACCATCAACTCGAATTTCTGTATCGGCATGGGGCGGCCAAACAGATAGCCTTGATAGGCATCGCACCCTTCACTGGCCAGGAAATCCCGCTGGGCTTCGGTTTCCACGCCCTCGGCGATGACCGACAGTCCCATGCTGCGGGCCAGCGCGACGATGGTACGGGCAATGGCGGCGTCGTTTGGGTCGGTGAGCACATCCTGGACGAACGACTTGTCGATCTTGAGCTGGTCCAGGGGCAGGCGTTTCAGGTATGTGAGCGACGAATAACCGGTGCCGAAGTCATCCAGCGAGAAGCCAACCCCCTCGGCCTTCAGGGCGGACATCTTGGAGATGATGTCGACCACATCGTCCAGGAGCAGGCTTTCGGTGAGCTCCAGCTTCAGTTTTTGCGGATTGGCCCCGGATTTTTTGATGATGGTCAGCACCTGATATGCGAAATCCGGATGCCTGAACTGGCGGGCGCTGATATTCACTGCCAGGGTGATATCCGCCAATTCCGGCCGGCTGGACCAGGCGACCAGTTGGGCGCAGGCGGTTTCCAGAACCCAGTGGCCCAGCGGGAGGATCAGGCCGGTTTCCTCGGCAAGGGGGATGAATTCGGCTGGCGGCACCAGCCCGTGCCGGGGATGCTGCCAGCGTACCAGGGTCTCGGCGCCGGTCAGTTTGCCGTCACTGTCGACCTGGGGCTGGTAGTAAAGAACGAACTCGTTTTCACGCAAGGCCTGGTGCATGTCCGCCTCCAGCGCGGCGCGCGCGTTGGCGACGGCCTGCATGCCCTGATCGAAGAAGCGCAGTACGTTGCGGCCCGCATCCTTGGCCTGGTACATGGCCAGGTCCGCCTGTTTCAGCAGTTCATCCATGGAGTCCGTGTGATCCTGGAACAGAGTGGCGCCGATGCTGCTGGTGCTGTGGTATTTGTAGCCATCGAGCACGTAGAGCTGATCGAGCATGGCCAGAATCTTTTCGCCCACCACACGGGTCTGGGTCGCCGCTTCCGCGAGGTTGTCGCTCAGGTCTTCCAGCATCACCACGAACTCGTCGCCGCCGAAGCGGGACACGGTGTCGCCTTCGCGCACGCATTGGACCAGGCGTTCGGCAACCTGCTGCAGCAACAGGTCGCCCTTGTCATGGCCCAGTGAGTCGTTGAGCGTCTTGAAATTGTCCAGGTCGATGAACAGCAGTGCCCCACAGTGACCGGTCCGGGTGCTGGCCGTCATGGCCTGCTTGAGACGGTCAGTCAGCAGTCGCCGGTTGGGCAGCTGGGTCAGGGCGTCGTAGAAGGCCAGATGCCGGATCTCTTCCTCCGCTTCCTTGCGCTGGCTGATATCGTTCATGGTCCCGACGTAGTGGGTGATCTCTCCGTGCACTCCCCTTACGGCGGTGATGGTGAGCCATTCGGGAAACTCTTCACCGTTCTTGCGCCGGTTGATGACCTCGCCCTGCCAACCTCCGGAGTGATTGATGGCCTCCCACATCGCGTCATAGAAGGCAGCGTCATGCCGGCCCGAACTGAGCAGGCCCGGTGTCTGGCCCACGACCTCGTCGGCCATGTAGCCGGTGATCTCCGTGAAGGCCTGATTGACGCGCTGGATGATGCCTTTGGCGTCCGTGATCATCATGCCTTCCTGGACATCGAAGGCGGCTGCGGCAATTCGCAGATTGGTCTCCGTTTCCCGTGCCTGGCGCACGTAAAGCACGATGGCCCCGGCCGCGATGATGAGCATGCTGCCGGCGACGGCGAGCAGGATGAAGAGTCCACTTCTCTCGATGTTGAGCCGCGTCAGTTCGATCAGTGGTCGGGGCATGTGTATGGTGATCGCGTCTTCGGGCAATATCCTGGAGAGGAGAACCACCGGCACCTTGCTGTCTCCGAGCAGAACGGCTGACGGAAACTGTCCGTCGCTCCAACGCGTGACCTGCAAAGGCTCAAACCGGCTTTGCTTGTACTGCATCTGCCGTTTTTCGGGGGACAGATTCGCGAAGGGGGCGTTGGGCAGGGTTCGGTTTTCCAGTTGCGGGTCCGCTGCCAGGACGACGACGCCATTGCTGTCGGAGATGAATGCGCCAACCGGGTTGGTCCAGCGGCCGAATTTGGTGATGTCCCGTTTGACCACTGCCGCGCCAATGAAACGCCCGTTCTGGAGGATCGGTGCGGAGTAGTACAGGCCCGGAATCTTGCTGGCTCGGCCCACGGCGTATTGATGGCCATTCTGTCCCGCGCGGGCCTGTCTGAAATAGTCGCGATCGGCGTAATTCGTTCCGACAAAGCTGGTGGCGGTGCCGGCGTTGCTGGAGGCGACGCAATCCCCGGCTGCATCGACGATCCAGAGCACGTCGGCGTTCAGATGCGTCGCTGAGACGGCCAGCGAGCGGTTCAACGCGCCGAGCGTGCCGTCCTCAGTCCAGACGCGTTTGCGGTCCGCATAGCTCTGTGTGTCGGGGACGGCATCCGTGCCGAAGCGGCGCAGCGCTTCATGGGTATCGTGGTCGAGCGCGGTGACCAGGGCGATGCCCTTGAGCATCTGCACGGTATCGTCGATGCTGTTGGTGACCTGATCCAGGCGTCGTTTGGCAAGTTGCGATTCCTGCTGGTAGATGGTACTGGCAAGGTGGTCGTAGTAATAGCCTGCGCTCAGCCAGGCAATGGCAACCCAGCCGGCAATCATCAGGCCGGTCACTTCGTAGGATCCCCTGAGCGAAAACAGTTTCGGTTTCGCGACATACGAGGCCACGATGGTCATGACGATCAGCGCACCCGTGACGATCAGCACCATCGAAGCGAGGAAGGTCGGCGTGATCTGGGAGTCGACGATGCTTTTGTCGCCGTCGCTGATGAAGTAGGCCGCCGCCATCGCCGTGTAGTGCATGCCGGAAACCGCCAGACCCATGACGATGGCGCTGACGACCGGTACGATGAATTGTCTGTTCAACCGCCAGGACTGCAGGCGGAACCGGAGCCATATTGCCAGCGTGGCTAGGGCAACGGCCACCAGGATGGACAGCAGGAACAGCTTGAGGTCGTAACGGATCAGGCCGTCCAGTCGCAGTGCCGCCATGCCGGAGTAATGCATGGTGCCGATTCCAAGCCCAAGCAAAAGGCCGCCCGAAGCCAGTTGGGCGGGCGAGAGCGTCGGGCGGCTGATGACCGTCAAGACCAGTGTGCTGGCGAGAATGCCGGGGACCATCGACAGCAAGGTGATGAGCGGGTCATAAGCCGTGCCGCAAGGCAGGCTGAACGCCAGCATACCGACGAAGTGCATTGCCCAGATGCCCAGTCCCATGCAGGTGCCGCCGGCCGCAATCCAGATGCGCCGTGTCCTGACCTCCGAGGTCTCCGTAACGTGCACGGAAACCAGCAGGGCGGCATAGGAAGCGAAAATTGCGGCGGCGATGGAAAGTGTGACCAGGACGGGATCGTAATGTCCTGTGTAAAGCAGGTTGCTTTCCGGTGGTTCAACTACAAGATGAAGAAAGTCCTGCATCCTTTCCCCTTCAGAACAGGTCGACGCTGCCGCTGTCGGTGCGATTGGTCTCCACGTCCTGTTTGAACTGGCTGGCTAACGAATCGAGCATGCTGATGACAGTCATGCTTTCGTCTTCCATGCGTGAAAGTAAATCGGTTTGAAGTTTCCCTGTTTTGGCCTCGCGCACGGCCTCGACTGCCAGTTGATGGAAGCGCATATGCGGCGCTTCGACCGCCTGAAAGCCGGGTACGCTGGAAAAGTGCTGACGACCCTCGCCTTCGTAGTACCAGCGCCCGAGCCGGCAGGAAAGGTGATCGGAGAACGCTTCGGCACCTTCGTCGGAGACACCCAATACGGCATTGTAGACACGGGACTTGTAGACAATGTGGTCCATCTTCGCCAGTTCGCAAAATCCGCGCAAGGCCGCGCTCGACAACGCCTTGTCCATGTTTTCGGACAGGCTGAGCAGATCCGTGATGATCGAGGCGGTCTGCTGGCCGTCTACGCTGTACTGGCGCGAGTGTTCGGACAATTGGCTCATGTGGTCGCAACTTTCCCGGCTGGACTCGCGTATCTTCGCGACCCGGTTGGAAATCTCGCTCGTGGCCTGGCTGGTGCGTTCGGCCAGTTTTCTGACCTCGTCCGCGACAACGGCAAACCCCCGGCCGGCCTCGCCCGCCCTGGCCGCTTCAATGGCGGCGTTGAGTGCCAGCAGATTGGTTTGCTCGGCCACCTGCCGGATCAGTTCGACGATCTGGCCAATCTCCTGAGCGTGGGTGTCCAGGTGGCCGACCTTGTCGGAGGCGGTTCTGGAACTGAGCGCGAGCTCATCCAGGTTGGCAGCGATGCCGCGCACGGCCGAGCGCACAGTCAATGAAGCACCCTTGACCTCCATGGCGGCGATGTTCTCCTTGCCGAGAAAATCCGCCATCTTGGCCGTGCTGCCCTGGATGAGCAGCAGCGACTGGTGGAACTTGGCCAGGCTGGCGTATGTGGAGGCCTGGTTTGCTAACGCATTCCGGAGATTTTCGACCTCGTGCTGAGCTTGATCGAGTTGAGCTTCCTGTGACCGGGCGGCCTGCTCCATCGCCCCCAGTTGGTCAGCCTGGCTGACGAGCAATGCACGCAGCCCGTTGATTTCATTTTTATGTTTTTTGAATAACATCGCCTGTGCATCCGCTTATGGTCGAGGTTATTGGGAGCCCATTGCGAGGGCGATTTATTCTCAAGGCGGTAGCCAAAGCATTGTTCTCATCGCCTTGATTGGAGCCGACGGCGAATCGGAAACCAATACGACTTAAAGTTATCTTAGTCGTGAATGAGCAACAATTGGCGGAATATGCTAGGCCGGCTACTAGCAAGCAGGTAGACCGGCCCGGCTTACTGGACGGGCGTGTAATGGCAGTAACGGCCTCGGCCGTCATTCTTGGCCGCATACATGGCCTTGTCGGCGTTCTTGATCAGCTGGTCCAGGTCATTTGCATCGGCTGGATAATTCGTAATGCCGATGCTGGCCGAAACTAGGAGCGCTTCGCCGTCGATGGTGAACGGTCCGGACAGCGTCTGGATGATGACTTCTGCAATGTTGTCTGCGTAGCTCGGGTCGGACAGCTGCGACAGGATGACCGTGAATTCGTCGCCTCCCATCCGGGCCACCGTGTCCATGTCTCGAACGCATTGCTGGATGCGTATCGCCGCCATCTTGAGCAATGTGTCCCCGATATCGTGACCGTGCGAGTCGTTGACTGCCTTGAAGCGGTCCAGGTCGATAAACAGCAAGGCTAGCGAATTGCCGGTGCGATGTGCCATTTTGATGCTCTGCTCCAGACGGTCGCGGAACAGCCGGCGATTGGGCAGCTGGGTCAGATGGTCATAATTGGCGTGGCTCCAGATCAATTCTTCTGCCTGTTTCTTTTTCGTGATATCCGAAAAGATAGCTACGTGCAGGCGCTTTGTTCCGTCCTCGTTGTATATGACGTTGATGGATAGCCACTCGGCATACAGTTCGCCGTTCTTGCGAAGGTTCCACACTTCACCGTTCCAATGTCCCGAGGCATCGAGCGTGTGCCACATTTCCTGGTAGAACGCCTCGCTCTGTTTGCCTGACTTGAGCAGGTTTGGAGTGCGTCCGACTACTTCGTTGATGGAGTAGCCGGTGGTAGCGGTAAAGGCGGGATTGACCGTGATGATGCGGTTCTCGGCGTCGGTGACGACCATGGCCTCGCTGCTGGCATCGAAAATCGTGGCGGCCAGTTGAAGATCGTCGACGTACTGGCGTATGTGCTTGTGGGACAGGCGCAGATCGAGATGGGCCATGATGTTGTTCGCCAGCACCTTGATCGCTTCCAGTTGCTCGTCTGTCAGTTCGCGGGGCACGCGGTCGATGACGCACAGCGTACCCAGGTGGTAGCCATCGGCCGTGACCAGAGGCACGCCCGCATAAAAACGGATGTCTGGCGCCGAGGCCACCAGAGGGTTGTCACAAAAACGGATGTCCTTCTGTGCGTCCGGGACGATCATCGTCTCGTCCTGAAGGATGGTGTGGGCGCAGAACGCTACATCCCGCGAGGTTTCCCTGGCATCCAGGCCGACGATGGCCTTGAACCATTGACGCCGCTCGTCGACCAGGCTTATGGCCGCTATGGGGGTCTGGCAAATGTAGGCGGCCAGTTGCACCATGGCATCAAAGGCCGTCTCGGGCACCGTATCGAGTATGTCGTATTTCCTGAGTGCCTCAAGGCGCTCAAGTTCGTTGGCAGGTAATGGCGCGATTTGCATGGCTGTCTGCTTTCACTTTCGGAACAGGTCCTTGGTGAAACCGGTTTGATGTTGAAGGTAATGGAATCAAGTATCACTAAAGTTATACTTGAGATGCAAGCGGGACAATTCACGGAAATGAATGCCCTGGCTACCTTTTACCGGTAGTTATTGCCGCAAATGCAGTGTGGTAATCAGACCGATAGCAATCCTTCGCGGACCGCATAGCGCGTTAGTTCGGCAATCGATGATATCTGTAGTTTTCGCTTGATGTTGCGACGGTGAACATCGACTGTCGCAGGCGAAATTCCCAGTTCCCTGGCGGTGTCGTTCGAACGACGGCCTTTGGCCAGCAGGCGCAGGACGGATTGCTCACGCGAGGTGAGAACAGTCAGTGGCGGGGCAGGCGGGGCGGCTCCATTGTCCGGTCGGCCGATCAGCGCCCCCGTTACTTCGGGTGACAGGAAGATGTGGCCTTTTACCACTGAGCGTATGGCCAGCAGCAATTCGTCCGTACCAGCCGATTTCACGACATAGCCACGCGCGCCTGCCTTCATCATTTCCTCGACAAACAGGCGATCGGCGTAACCGGAAAGTGCTACAACGTTTAGCCTCGGATGCCGGACGAGGGCCTGGCGGGCAACGTCGATGCCATTGCCGTCGGGCAGGGCGATATCCAGCACCAGTACGTCTGGAGTATCGCGTTCGATGCTTTCCAGTGTCTGGGCTGCGTTGCCGGCTTCCGCGACGATCTCGATATCGGTTTCGGTGGCCAGGGAATGACGCAACGCCTCGCGGAACATACGATGGTCGTCAGCCAGGGTGATCTGTATGGTCATGATTATTTTCCACTTTTACGTTGTTTGTCCGTTTCCGGAGGCAGACACAGGGTAACCCGAAGACCGCCATGTTCAGGGGTGGCGAAATCGACTTTCCCGCCAAGGAACTCCAGGCGCTCACGGATGCTGGCCAGCCCGAAACCCCGTGTCTGGTCAGTTGTTTTTGCGTAATCCGAGATGCCAATGCCTGCATCTTCAACACTCAATATCAGGTTAGCACCGTTTTGGTTTAACTTGAGCCACGCGGAATGGGTGCCGGAATGTTTGACGACGTTGATCAGCAGTTCGCGTGCAGAGCGGAACAGGATGGCGGATTGTGCCGGTGAGAGCATCGGCTGAATGTCGTCATGCGCGATCGCGACCTGGAGCCCGTATTGCTGCGCCATCTCTTCTGCCAGCCAGTGCAGGGCGGGGACCAGGCCCAGTTTTTTCAGGACCGGCGGACTCAGTTGCGAGGTGAGCGAACGGATCATGCGGCTCGCATCGGCCACCAGGGTGTTCAGTTCCTGTATGGCGCCGGTCAGTGAATCTGGCAACTGCTTGCCCAGAGCGTCGAGCTTGATCCGGGCGACATGCAATGTCTGGCCAAGGTCGTCGTGCAGATCCTGGGCGATGGCCTGTCGTTCACGTTCTTCAGTCAGGGTGGTTTCCACCGCCAGGCGGCGCAAATCTTCGGTGCGCTCCCTGACCCGCTGCTCCAGCTTTTCGTGCGCCTCCTGGAGGGCAGCTTCAGCATTCTTGCGGACAGTGATGTCGCGGCCGACCGTTTGAATCTCGATCAGTTCGCCCGATGAGTCGAACAGGCCGCGGTTGATGAACTGCCCCCAGCGGACTTCGCCAGTGCCCGAATAGACCCGGTTCTCGATGACGACTACCGGATTATCCAGCTTGAGCGTGTGCAGTTTCTTCTGCACATGTTTGATGTCGTCCGGGTAACAGATCGGCATCCATTTCTGGCCTATGAGTTCCTCGCAGGTCTTGCCGAAGAAACGGCAATAGGCGCCGTTGGCATAAATATGGGTGCCGTCCTTGAGTAGGCGCGCGATCAGGTCGGTCTGGTCCTCAAGCATCGTCCGGTAGCGTTCCTCGCTGGTTCGGAGGGCCTCTTCGGCGGTCTTGATGTCGGTAATGTCGGTCACCAGAACGTAAAAGCCACGGACCTCGCCATCGACGATGTCGGGCAGGTAGTTGGCGAGTGAATGCCGGATTCCGCGCCCGTCCGGCATGGGGATAGCGCGCTCGAATGTTTGAGCCTGTCCCTGCAATGCGGCTTCGATGTAGGGCAGGTTGAGCCGATACCGTTCTTCGCCGATCACCTCCCTGATGTGCTTGCCGGGCATGGTTTCAGGATCGATGCCGAACCAGGTGAGATAGGCATGGTTGGCCAGGCGGTTGCGCAGGTTGCGGTCCCAGTAACCGATCATCGATGGCAGGTTGTCGAGTATCGAGCGCAGGTCGCGTTCCCGTTCGGCAAGCGTCTTCCGGGTTTGTTCCAGCCTCTCTGCCTTGTTGCGACGAAGTGCCTCCAGTTCCTTGCGCAGTCGCTCGTTCTCGGCTTCCAGATGAAGGAGGCGGGCGGTCATGGTCGGCATGGCTGGGCTTATGGAAAAGAGATGAAGAATGTTAATTCAGCTTATACGAGATCGGAGTTTACTCAACGAAATGACAGTAATTGCGGATGAACAAGCCGGCAACCAAGGGCTTGCATATTTGTTGCTAAATTATCCTTGATAATGAAAGCAGCCAAATTCGTGAGTTCGACCGTGCGCCTGTCCATTCGCCACAAGCTGTTCCTGACCCTGCTGCTTGCAACCACGCTGGTGGTGGCGGCCATGTATGTCTTCATGCATTGGTCGTTTCAGCATGGGTTCGTAAATTTTCTGGAAACGCGCCAGCATGAACGCGTCGAGCGCATGTCAGAACAACTGGCCGATATCTATGTTGCGGAAGGTGGTTGGGATGGCTTGCGTCAGGACCGCAGGCGCTGGCTGCTTCTCATGGCCGAGAACCGGGGAGGTATGCACGGGATGGGACTGGGGCCCGGTCATGGAATGGGGCCGGGGCCGGGACACGGTCCGGGTGGCGGGCTGTTATCCGGAGAGGGCGGTATCGTCCTGCTGGACGCCAACAAGAGCGTGCTGATCGGCGGCGCTATCGATGTCACGAAACTGGATCTGAGCCCGATCAGTGCCAATGGCCATGCTGTAGGTTATCTCGGCCACATGCCGAACAAGGCCATGAGCGATCTGGTCGATGTCCGGTTCGTCGAGGCGCAGCGGCGGGCCTTCGTCTGGATCGCCCTGCTGGTCGGTGTCCTGGCCGTGGCGTTGTCATGGCCCTTGGCCAACGCGCTGGTCCGGCCCTTGCAGCGGGTCACCGCGGCTGCCCGGTCGCTTGCCGCCGGCCATTTGCAGGTGCGGGTGCCGGTTCAGTCCAACGACGAACTGGGCGACCTGGCGCGTGATTTCAACGATATGGCGCAGACCCTGGAACGAACCGAAATGGCACGCCGTCAGTGGATGGCGGATATCTCGCACGAGTTGCGCACACCGTTGTCCGTGCTGCGGGCCGAACTGGAGGCCTTGCAGGACGGGGTGCGTCCCATGACGCAATCCACTGTGTCATCGCTGCAGTCCGACGTGGATCGGCTGAATCGTCTGGTCGAGGACCTCTATCAGCTTTCCATGACCGACCTGGGCGCGATGAGCTATCACAAGCGCCCGGTCGATCCGGTCGCCCTGTTGCGGGACGACGCTGAATCGGCCGCCGGCGAGTTCGAACGCAAGGGACTGGAACTGACGGTTCGGGATGAACTGGCGCATGCCGTAACCCTGCATGCCGACCCGGATCGCCTGTCGCAGCTGTTCCGCAATCTGATGCAGAACAGCCTGCGTTACACCGATGCCGGCGGGCGGCTGGAGATCGTCGCCGGCCGGAAGGATGGAATGCTCACCCTCGATTTCAGCGACAGCGCCCCCGGCGTAGCAGCCGAGGCCCGGCCGCTGCTGTTCGAGCGTTTCTACAGGGTCGAGTCCTCGCGCAACCGCGCCCATGGTGGTGCCGGCCTGGGCCTGGCGATCTGTCGCAACATCGTCGAAGCGCATGGCGGCAGCATCGAGGCGCGGCCCTCGACACTGGGCGGGCTGTGCATCCACGTCGAGCTGCCGGTGGTGGCGTCATGACATCGAACCCGGGCAGCCGCATCCTGATCGTCGAGGACGAGGAAAAACTCGCGAGACTGCTTGCCGACTATCTCGTCGCGGCC
>JARLJM010000051.1 GCA_031291185.1 Parasulfuritortus sp.
ATGCCCAGCGGCGCCGGGATGCCGGCGACGAAGGAGCCGAACTCGCGGGCCGGCAGTTCCCATATTTCCATCTCGACGGCTCCGCCACCTTGGGCGACGCGCACCATGCCGGGCCGGTAGGGAGGGCCGCCGGGCAGGGCGTAGAACTTGTATTCGGGCGCTGATTGCACGGCGGCGATCAGGCGGGCGCCGCGCGAGGTCAGCTGGCCGTTGAGCGGCAGGCCTGAGAGGTGGGCGCCGCAGACGGCGACGCGCACCTGGCCGCTGGGCAGGCGGGGCGGCGTCCAGGCGGCCGGCAACGCTGCGGTGCCGGCGGTGTCGACGGTCGCGCGTTGCAGCCGGGCGGCCAGCCGCAGCAGCGGGCCGTCCTGGTCGCGCGGCGCGAACAGGGTCACCCCGAACGGCAGGCCATCTTTCTTGAACCCGGCCGGCACGGCCGTGGCCGCGTAGCCGAGCAGGTTCATGAAGTTGGTGTAGTAGCCAAGGTTGGAATTGAGCCGGATCGGATCGGCCTCGACCTCGGCGATGGAGTAGATCGTGCCCGCGGTCGGCATCAGCACGCAGTCGACCGCTGCCAGCAGGGCGTCGCACTGGCGCTTGTAGGCCTTGAGCCGGTAGCCGTATTCGTAGGCGTCGGCCGCCGACCAGGCTTTCGCGCTTCCGACGATCTCCCGGATCACCGGCAGCGGCGCCTCGGGATGGGCGTCGATGAACGCGCCCACGGCGGCTTGGCGTTCGGCGACCCAGGGGCCGTCGTAGAGCAGCCTGGCGGTGTCAAGGAAGGGTTGCAGGTTGAACTCGACGCATTCGCCACCGAGTGCTTCGATGCGCTGCACGGCCTCGCCGAACAGGCGCTTGGCCTCGGCGTTGCCGAAGAAATTCAGTTGTTCAGGTTTGGGGATGCCGACCCGGAAAGGGCTGGCGTTGCCGAAGTCGAAGCCGTGCCCCTGCACCGGGCGGGAGAAGGCGTCGGTGGAATCGTACGCCGCGGCGGCGGCCATGACCGCCTCGGCATCCTCGGCAGTGAGGGCGAAGATCGAGATCGTGTCGAGGGAGCGGCAGGCCGGCACCAGGCCGGTCGAGGACAGCCAGCCCAGGCTGGGCTTGTGGCCGACGAGGTTGTTGAAAGCGGCCGGTACCCGGCCGGAGCCGGCGGTGTCGGTGCCGAGCGCAAAACTGCAATAGCCGAGCGCCACCGCTACGGCCGAGCCGGAACTGGAGCCGCCGGAGATGGTGTCCGGATCGAAGGCGTTGCGGCAGGCACCGAACGGCGAGCGGGTGCCGTTGAGGCCGGTGGCGAACTGGTCCAGGTTGGTCTTGCCGATGGGGATCGCGCCAGCGTCGATCAGGCGCTGGACGACGAAGGCGTTCCGCTCCGGGGTATAGGCGTATTCGCGACAGCCGGCGGTGGTCGGTGCGCCGGCCAGGTCGATGTTGTCCTTGATGGCGAACGGGATGCCGTAGAGCGGCAGTACTGCCGGGTCCTTGCCTTCGAGGGTATTGGCGTAGGCAAGGATGGCCGCGTCGGACAGGCGCGTGATCCAGACCCGGTTCGGATCGTCGGCAGTGCGGAGGCAGATATCCTCGGCAAGTGTCGTGGGCGTGAGCGTGCCGGCAGTGTAAGCGGCCCTGAGGCTGGCGATGTCGAGGCTGATCATGCGACCCCCTCGATCACCAGCAGATCCTGCCCGGCCGACACGGCGCCACCTTCCTTGCAGAACAAATGGGTCAGCGTGCCGTCGCAGGGTGCGGCCAGGGCGAATTCCATCTTCATCGATTCGACGATGACCAGGGTCTGGCCGGCCTGCACCGTGTCGCCGATCCGGGCCTCGATCTTCCACACGCTGCCGGCGACGTGGCTGGCCACTGGGCGGGCGTTCGCCGGCAGGTCCAGTTCGCTGTCCGGACCGGCCTCGGCGACCAGCACGTCGCTGGCCACCACGTCCTGGCCGGCGGCCTTCCAGCGTTCCCGTTCGGCGTCGAAAGCGGCCTGCTGGCCGGTCTTGAAGGCCGCAATCGAGTCGGCGTTGTCGGCCAGGAACTGGCGGTAGTCGCGCAGCCGGAAGCGGGTCGGTTCGATGTTCAGCTTGAACCGGCCGTTGACGAAGTCCTCGCGCAGCTTGAGCAGCTCGGCCTCGCCCACCGGGTAGAAGCGGACCTGGTCGAAGAAGCGCAGCAGCCAGGGGCGCTCGAAGTCGGCGGTGACCCGATGCCGGTTCCACATCTGGATAGTGCGGCCGACGAACTGGTAGCCGCCGGGGCCTTCCATGCCATACACGCACATATAGGCGCCGCCGATGCCGACCGCGTTTTCCGGGGTCCAGGTCCGGGCCGGGTTGTACTTGGTGGTGACCAGGCGGTGGCGCGGGTCGAGCGGGGTGGCCACCGGCGCGCCGAGGTAGACGTCGCCCAGGCCCATGACCACGTAGCTCGCCTTGAACACGATGTTGAACACGTCCTCGATGGAGTCGAGGCCGTTGATGCGGCGGATGAACTCGATGTTGCTCGGGCACCAGGGCGCGTCCGGGCGCACCGACTGCATGTATTTCTCGATGGCGAGCTTCGTCGCCGGATCGTCCCAGGACAGCGGCAGATGGACGATGCGCGACGGCACCTCCATGTCGTCCAGCGGCGGCAGGTTCTCTTCCAACGCGACCACGGCGTCGAGCAGGGTGGCCTGGTCGACGGCGCGCGGGTCGAAGTGGACCTGCAGCGAGCGGATGCCCGGCGTCAGGTCGAGGATGCCCGGCAGCGCGGCCGCCTTCACGGCTTCCATCAGGGCCTGGATGCGGAAGCGCAGTTCCATGTCCAGCACCAGCGGGCCGAGTTCGAACAGCAGGCTGGCGTCACCGGACTGGCGCACCACCAGATCGGGCTTCTCACCTTCGGATTTCAGGTGGCGCAGCACCGGTGTGCCGAGCGGTGCATGTTCCGTCGGCAGCGCGGCGTGGGCCGGGCAATCCAGCAGGGCAATGGCCTGGTCCTGCGCCAGTTGCATGGCATTGGCCTGGTTGCGGGTCAGACGCCGGAAGCGCACCGTATCGCCCGGCTTCAACTGCCCCATCTTCCACAGCTCGGCCTGGACGATGGTGGCCGGGCAGACGAAGCCGCCCAGCGAAGGGCCGTCCGGACCGAGGATGACCGGCATGTCGCCGGTGAAGTCGACCGCGCCGATGGCATAGGCGTTGTCGTGGATGTTGGACGGGTGCAGGCCGGCCTCGCCACCGTCGGTGCGCGCCCATTGCGGTTTCGGGCCGATCAGTCGGACGCCGGTGCGCGACGAGTTGTAGTGCACCTCCCAGGCGGTGGCGAAGAAGGTGTCGATATCGTGGTCGGTGAAGAAGTCGGGGGCACCGTGTGGACCATAGAGGACGCCGATCTCCCAGGCGTGGGTCAGCGGTGGCTGGAGCGCTGGAGACAAAGCGGTCGTCATTCCCGCGAAGGCGGGAATCCAGTTGTCATGGACTGGGTCCCCGCCTTCCCGGGGACGACGATCAACTATATGCAGCACATCGCCGACCCGCAGCGTCCGACCGCCGTGGCCACCGAACTGGCCCAGCGTGAAGGTGGACTTGGAGCCCAGGTAGTCGGGTACCTGGAAGCCGCCCGCCACCGCCAGATAGGTGCGCAGGCCGGCGCCTTCGACGCGGCCCAGTTGCAGCACCGAGCCGGCCTTGACCTCGTAGGCTTGCCAGAAGGACAGCACCTCGCCGTCCAGCATCGCGGCCATGTTCGCGCCGCCCAGGGCGATCACGCTGTCGCAGTTGAACTTCAGGGTCGGGCCGGCGGCGGTCAGCTCCAGCGCGGCCGCGCCTTCCGGGTTGCCGACCAGGCGGTTGGCGAGGCGCATGGACAGCGCATCCATCGGCCCCGAGGGCGGCACGCCGACGTCCCAGTAGCCGGTGCGGCCGGGCCAGTCCTGGAGGCTGGACTGCACGCCGGGCTCCAGCACGTCGATGGTCGACGGCCGGTAGTGGAAGCCTTCCAGCATGCGGGTGATCTGCTTGCCGGTGACGAAGTCGGGATAGGCCAGCACCTGGGCCAGATAGGCACGGTTGGTCTCGATGCCGGAGACGACCGACTCGTTCAGCGCGGTGATCAGCTTGGCGCGGGCTTCCTCGCGGGTCGCGCCGTAGGCGATCAGCTTGGCTAGCATCGGGTCGTAGTTGGGCGGCACCACCGTGCCGTCCTGGACCCAGGCGTCGACGCGGATGTCGGTCGGGAAGCGGGCGGCGGTGAGCAGGCCGGCGCTGGGCTGGAAGTTCTTGTTCGGATCCTCGGCGTAGAGGCGGACCTGGATCGAGGCGCCCTTGGGCTCGATCCTGAAGCTGTCGAGCGGGGCCAGGTCGCCGCTGGCCTGGCGCAGCATCCATTCCACCAGGTCGATGCCGGTGACCTGTTCCGTGACGCCGTGCTCGACCTGCAGGCGGGTGTTCACCTCCAGGAAGTAGAACTCGCCGCTGGCGGCGTCGTAGACGAACTCGACGGTGCCGGCCGAGCGGTAGCCGACCGCCTGGCCGAGGCGCACGGCGGTGGCGAGCAGGTTGGCGCGCTGGGCGTCGGTCAGGCCGGGAGCGGGGGTTTCCTCGACCACCTTCTGGTTGCGCCGCTGCACCGAGCAGTCGCGCTCGCCCAATGCAACCACGCCGCCCTTGCCGTCGCCGAAGATTTGCACCTCGATGTGGCGCGCTTTCTCGACGTATTTCTCCAGGTAGATGCCGGCTTCCTTGAAGTTGGCGCGGGCCAATCTATCCACTGAGGCATAGGCCTCGGCCAGCTGGTCCTCGCTCCAGATCAGGCGCATGCCGATGCCGCCGCCGCCGGCGGTGCTCTTCAGCATGACCGGGTAGCCGATGCGCCGCGCTTCGGCCGTGGCATGGCCGACGTCGGCCAGCAGGCCAGAACCGGGCAGCAGTGGCACGCCGTTCTTTTCGGCCAATTCACGTGCGGTGTGCTTCAAGCCGAAGGCGCGCATCTGGTCGCCGGTCGGCCCGACGAAGGCGATGCCGGCCGCGGCGCAGGCATCGGCGAAGTCAGGGTTTTCCGAGAGAAAACCGTAGCCGGGGTGGATGGCCTCGGCGCCACATTCCTTCGCGATTGCCAGGATCGTGTCGGCGCGCAGGTAGCTCTCGGCCGCCGGCGCCGGGCCGAGCAGGTAGGCCTCGTCGGCGTCGAGCACGTGGCGGGCGCTGGCGTCGGCCTCGGAATAGACGGCCACGGACGCCACACCCAGCTTCTTCAGCGTGCGCTGGATGCGGCAGGCGATGGCGCCACGGTTGGCGATCAGGACTTTCTTGAACATCTCACTCCTGGTGTGGGGCGTCCCACGTCATGCTTGTCATCGGTACGGGCCGTCCCGCACCGGGATCGAATCAGGCAGGGTTCCAGAGCAGAAACCGCGCCGGGGTCGGGTTGTAAGCGTTGCACGGATTGTTCAACTGCGGACAGTTGGAGACCAGCATCCACAGGTTCATTTCGGCGCGCAGTTCGACGTACTTGCCGGGCGCGGACACGCCGTCGGCGAAGGTCAGCTCGCCTGCTTCGGTCACCGGCACGTTCATGAAGAAGTTGATGTTGGGCACCAGGTCACGCTTGCCGAGGCCGATGTCGGCGTGCTGCAGCGCGGTCAGGTAGTTGTCGCGGCAGCTGTGCATGAACTTCTTCTGCAGGGCGTAGCGCACGGTGTTGCTCTCCGCCGCGCAGGCGCCGCCCAGGGTGTCGTGCCGGCCGCAGGTGTCGGCGACGATGGTCAGCATGGGGTTGCCGTCGTCGCTGTACAACACCGAGCCGGTGGTCAGGTAGATGCCGGACTGGCGCAGGATGGTCTCGGTGGCGCTGTAGTGTTCGGCGCCGTCGTCGGCGTTGTAGAAGATCACGTCGACGGCCTGGTTGCCTTCACAGTCGACGATGCGCAGGGTCTGGCCTTTTTCGACGGCCAGCAGATAAGGCTCGCCGGCGGGTACGGTGTGGTCGAGCACGGCGGTGGCCAGGTCGAGCGGGCTTTCCTGAATGCGGATGGCGGTTGCAGTCATGACATCTCCTTACGCCAGATACAGCGTGTCGGTGTTGTGCAGGGCACGGGCGCACTCGGGCCGGAAGGCGCGGCAGTAGTCGTCGGCCGGGGCGGGGCCGGAACGCCAGACGGCTAGGCCGATCTTGTTGGCCGGATATTCCGGCGCCGGATTAAGTGGATGCGGCGCGGCCGAGTAGGCGACCAGCACGTCCATGTCCATGCGCAGGTCGACATGGTCGCCAACCTTGGCGTGGTCGGGCACATAGTGGAAGCGGCCCTCGGCGTCGACGCTGACCTTGCTGAAGAAATTCACCGGCGCCACCAGGTCGCGCTTGGTCAGGCCGTACTTGCCGATCTCGATCAGCAGGCCGTCGCGGCCTGAGCGGTACATGCCGTTGCGGTGTTGCTGGTAGGCGTGGTCGCCGTATTTCTCGTGCATCAGCCGGTTGTCGAGCAGCAGGCCGAGCGGGTCGTGCCAGCCCAGGCTGTCGGTGGTGATCGAGGCCATGGCCCGGCCCATGTCGCTCATCAGGACATGGCCCCGGGTGTAGTGCGCGGTGTGCTGGGCCTTGAGCGAGTCGGGCATGTTGTAGCGTTCCAGCTTCTCCTGCGCCGAATAGAGCACCAGCGACAGGTTGGCGCCGGTGTCGAGCGCGGTGATGCGCAGGGTGACGCCACGCGGCAGCCGGTAGGACCAGTGGCCGCCGCCGGGGACGAGTTCGGAGAACAGCACCTTGGCCGGATCGAGATCGGGCGCGAAGCGGCGCCAGTGTTCGATGGCATCGACCGGGGCCGTGGCGGGCGGATTGTTGAGGGTCATTTCCGGATGTTCCATGGCTAGTCCTTAGGAGCATGCAGCGGCGGGATCACGGCCGCCAGCAGTTGCAGATGGCCGGTGACGACGCCGCGCAGCGAGATCATTTCGTTGGCGATGGCCTGCAGCCGGGTAGCCGGGCCCTGCACCAGCAGCACTTCCAGCATCTGGTCCTCGGTCAGGTGCACGTGCAGCGAACTGATGACCTCGGCGATGTGTTGGTATTGCAGATCGGCCAGCCGGCCTTGCAAGCCTCGCGTGGCGCGGTTGTAGAGCAGGGTCAGGGTGCCGGCCATGACTTCGTCGCCGAGCATGCGCTTATGCTCGGCGAGCTGGTAGTTGACCATCTCGGCGATGGCCTGCGAGCGGCTGCCGTAGCCGCGGCTCGCGACCATGCGGTCCAGCTCGCCGAGCAGGTCGGCGGGCAGCGAGACGCTGATGCGGCTGACGGGGGTGGACATGAGGGCTCCGGTCGTTTTGGTTAGAACATGTACGAGTAGCGCTCGACTTCCCACTTGCTGACGCTGAGGTGATAGGCCTCCCATTCCTCGGTCTTGTAGCGGATGAACTCGTCGCGCAGTTCCTTGCCCAGGGTCATTTCCACCAGCGGGTCGGCGGCGAAGGCGGCGACGGCTTCCTGCAGGGTCTGGGGCAGGAACTCGATGCCCCGGTCGCATCGCTCCATGTCGCTGATCGCGTACAGGTTGTCCTCGTTCGGGTTGCCCGGATTGAGGCCCTCGCGGATGCCTTCCAGACCTGCGGCCAGCACCAGCGTGGCAGCGAGATACGGATTGACCGCGCCGTCGGCGTTGCGCGACTCGCAGCGGCCGCCGCCGGCCGGGATGCGGACCGAGTTGGTACGGTTGTTGGAACCCCAGGAGTTGAACACCGGGGCCCAGGAGAAGTAGCTCATGGCGCCGCGCCGGACCAGGCGCTTGTAGCTGTTCACGGTCGGCGCGAATACCGCGCACAGGGCGCGGCCGTGCTTGAGGATGCCGGCCACGAAGCTGTAGCCGAGCGGGGTCAGGCCGATGCCGTGCGGGTCGTCCTTCGGGTCGCAGGCGAACAGGTTCTTGCCGGTTTCCAGGTCGTAGATCGACATGTTGAAGTGGGCGCCGTTGCCGGTCTTGTCGGCGAAGGGCTTGGGCATCATGGTGGCGAGCAGGCCTTCCTCCTTGGCGTAGTGCTTGGCCATGAAGCGGAAGAAGGTCAGCCGGTCGCAGGTGGTCAGGGCGTCGGCGTAGTTGAAGTCGAACTCGAACTGGCCATTGGCGTCCTCGTGGTCGAAGGAATACAGATCCCAGCCGAGGTCGTTGATGGCGGTGGCCACCTTGTCCAGCCAGGAGAAATTGTCGACGAAGCCGCGCACGTCGTAGCAGGGCTTGGTCAGCTTGTCGTCGGCGACCGGCACCGACAGGCTGCCGTCTGCATTCTGCTTGAGCAGGAAGATCTCGCATTCGATGCCCAGGTTCATGCCGTAGCCCAGCTTGGCCGCCTCGGCCAGCTGGTTCTTCAGCGCGACCCGGGTGTTCAGCGCGTAGGGCTTGCCCTGGAAGTGGTTGTCGGCGGGGATCCAGGCGATCTTCGGTTCCCAGGGCAGCTGGATGGCACGGTCGAGGTCCGGCACCGAGGTCAGCTCGTCGTCGTTCGGCGCCTGTCCGAGGCCGTCGAGGGCGTAGCCGGTGTAGCGTTCGGAGCCCTTGGCCATATGGGCCAGATGGTCGATGGGCACGACCTTGGCCTTGGGTATGCCGTGGATGTCGACATAGGCGCCGATGCAATATTTGACGCCCTTGTCGGAGAGTTCCTGCTTCAGGCTGGCAATTTGTTCTGAGGTGTACATGTTGGTGTCCGTCAAACGGTTTCAAAGTAGGAATAGGGCAGTGGCGGATCCTCAGAGCAGCCCCGGGAAATGAGTTCGGCCAGATCGGCCACCAGCCAGTCAAACCATTGCTGGCCCTTCGCTTTGGTGGCGAGGCTGGGCGTGCCGGTGACGCCGTTCAGGCTGGTGCGGTTGACCGGGTGGGCGAAGATGCAGCCGCAGGTACGGTCCGGGTCATCGGCTTCATGCAGCTTGTCGGGCCGCACGCCTTCGGGGGCGATGGCCAGCATGATCGAGGTTTCGGCGTCGTTGGCGTGCCAGTCGGCGGCGTCGGCGAAGTGGAACTGGCGCACTCGTTCGCTGATGGTGGCGGTGTTGATCACCGCGACCATCAGGTCGTCGTGTTCGGCGCGCAGCATTTCCAGCGCGCAGCGCAGGGGCGCGGCGTTGGTGACGTGGGCGTTGACGATGAAAAGCCGGCGGATGCCGCTGTGATAGGCCCAGTCGCCTAGTTCCTTGACCACCTGGATGAGGGTGATCGGTTGCAGGGCCAGCGTCCCCGGCCAGCGCCGGCTGTGGCCGAGCGAGCAGCCGTAGGGCAGGGTCGGCAGCATGGGCACGCCGGTCTTGTCGGCGACGGCGGCGCAGAGGTTTTCGGCGATCACGAAATCGACCCCGGAGCCCAGGTGCGGGCCGTGCTGCTCGGTGGCGCCGACCGGCAGGATGGCGGCCTGGCCGCAGGCAGCCAGCACGGCGGGGATTTCGGACCAGGTGAGATCGGACCACTTCATCGCATCACTCCACGTTGTCATGGACGTCGGTGAAGCGGATCAGATGCGGCTTCACCGTCTGTTCGTCTTCGGGCATGGGTTCCGGCGCCGGGTGGATCAGTTCTTCCAGACGGGCCTTGGTGGCGCGAAACTCCGGCGTGTTGAACTGGCCCGGCGTGCGCGGCCGGGGCACCGATACTTCGATCACTTCCTGCACCTCGCCCGGATGGGCCTTGAGGACCAGGATGCGGTCGGCGAGGTAGATCGCCTCGTCGAGATCGTGGGTGATGAACAGCACGGTGACGTCGATGTTGCGCCAGATGTCGATCAGGTGTGACTGCATCTTGGCCCGGGTCTGGGCGTCGAGCGCGCCGAATGGTTCGTCCATGAGCAGGATGCGCGGCTGGTTGACCAGAGCGCGGGCGATCGCGACGCGCTGGCGCATGCCGCCGGAGAGCTGGTGCGGGTAGGCGTCGGCGAATTTCTCCAGGCCGACCAGTTCCAGCCAGAGCTGCGCATCGCGTTCGGCCTTGTCGTAGCCGTTGCCATTGATCTGCGGCCCGAACATGACGTTCTTCTTCACCGTCAGCCACGGAAACAGCGAGTAGCCCTGGAACACCATGCCCCGGTCCTGCCCCGGCCCGGTGATCGGCTTGCCGTCGAGCAGGGCCTCGCCCGAGGTGTGTTTGTCGAGTCCGGCCAGGATGCGGATCAGGGTCGACTTGCCGCAGCCGGAGGGGCCGATGACGCAGACGAATTCACGTCGGCGGACACTGAAGTCAATGTTGCGCAGGGCTTCGGTCTCGCCCTGGGGTGAACGGTAGCGCTTGCCCAGGCCGCGCACTTCGAGGATGACCTCGCGTTGCCGGATGCGCTCGAAGCGCTCACGGACTTTGTCGGACTGGTCGAGATAGCTGGTTTCCATGGCTCAAGTCCTATCCTGGGTGCGATCCCAGGGAAACAGGCGTCGGCCAAGTCGGGCCAGGATCAGGTCGGACCCGAAGCCGATGATGCCGATGGTCATGATGGCGGCGTAGACGTTGTCGAAATGCTGGTAGCGGGCCTGCTGGGTGATGAACCAGGTAATGCCCGAACTGGTGCCGATCAGTTCGGCCACGATCAGATAGGTCCAGGCCCAGCCGAGCAGGATGCGCTGATCGCGGTACAGGTCGGGCAGGATGCCGGGCACCACCACCTTGCTGATCAGGCGGGGGCCGCGCGTGCCCAGAGTGCGGGCGGCCTCGATGATCGTGGTTTCCAGCTTGCGCGTGGTGTTGGCGATGATCAGCACCTGCTGGAACAGCGTGCCGATGACGATGATGGCGATCTTGGGGCCGTCATAGATGCCGAGGATGGCCACCGCCAGGGCGCCGAAGGCCGGCGCCGGCAGGTAGCGGAAGAATTCGATGAAGGGTTCGTTCAATCGACCCAGTGTGACGTAGGTGCCAGACAGGATGCCGAGCGGCACGCCGATCAGCGACGAGATCAGAAAGCCCCAGAAGATGATCTGGATGCTGTGCCAGAGGCTGGCCGGCATCGAGGGCACATCCGTGTTGGTCGGTGGATTCACAAAACCGTTGTAGAAAGCCTTCGCCACTGCATCGGGCGCCGGCAGGTAAATGGGGTTGGACGGCTTGCCCTCGGGCAGAGCGAGGTGCGCCTGTTCCATGTTGGCCGCTTCTTCGCGGAACATGGTCTTGTCGACCAGCATGCCGACCTGGAAGTAGTCCACGCCGCCGGGATCGGTGACGTAGACCTTGGGATGCCAGATGAATGGCACATAGCTGACCAGACACCAGACCAGCAACGGCAGCAGGAAGGAACCTATGCCGAACAGCGCGCGCTTGTGCTCATCGCTGTTCGCGCCGCCGGTCAACCAGTTTGCAATCAGGCTCATTTCCGCTCCGTCGTCAGGCTGGTGTGGTCAGGGGGTCACTTGGCGTTGGTGAAGGACGGGTCGATATAGGCGTCGACGTTCTCGTGTGCCTTGTAGACGCCGTTGGCGACGTTGAAGTCGTCGGCGACCTTGCTCGAACCGTAGAGCGAGCCGAAACCGGGGGCCTTGACGTAGACCTTCTTGCCGGCGCTCAGGTCAAGCAGCTTGGTGCCCTTGAGCAAAGGCAGGTAGACCTCCGGCGCGACGCCGACGCGGGCAGCCATGATCTTCACGGCGTCAGGCTGGGTCTTCGGGTCGTTGATGTAGTGCACGACCTTGTCCCAGACCTTGGTCACCTTGATCCAGTCGGCCTTGCGCTGTTTGGCGCTGGCCGGGTTGACCGCGAGCACGTCGTAGATCAGGCCCGGTTCATTGGCCGAGGTGTAGACCGGACGCGAGCCGGGCAACGCCTTCATGGCCTGGCCGGAGATCGGCTGCCAGGCGCCGATGGCGGACACGTCGCCGGTGGCCAGCACCTGAGGCATCTCGTTGGTCTTGGCGTTGACCAGGGTGACGTCGGATTCCTTCATGCCGGCTTTCTTCAGGCCATCCAGCAGCAGCAGGTGCTCGACCAGGCCTTCCTCGACCGCGACCTTCTTGCCCTTCAGGTCCTTGAGCGACTTGATGCCGGGCTTGGCGACGATCATGTCATTGCCGTTGGAGTAGTCGGTCAGCATGACCATCACGCTCTTGCCGCCGGCCGAGCCGGTGACCAGTGCGTCGCCGTTGGTCATGGTCACAGCGTCGATCTTGCCGGCCGAGAAGGCATCCATGGACGCGGAATAATCGAACCACTCAAAATCCACGGGTACGCCGGCTTCCTTGAACCAGCCCTTGTCGATGGCGACCTGCCAGGCGACCCAGCCCGGCCAGTCGCTGTAGCCGATCTTGAGCGGAGCGGCAGCGTGGGCCGAAAAGGCCAGTGCCGTGGCGGCGGGAATGACCAGCCGGGTAATGAGATGCTTCAGGGTGCTGCTGAGGGACTGCACATTCATGGTGGACTCCTTGATCAAAGGGTATTACCGAAGTGAATATTAGTAATATTCGATTGGTTATTAGCAACCCCCGTGCCACCGGTATTTATTTTATTATCTATATGTATTTAAAGTATTTTTTGGTGTTGGTTACAACTCTTGTTTGGTCCGGTTCGGCTTCCTTTCAGTGCATGACGGCACTGTTTTGGACACTGGCGGGCTGCAAACCGCCCGGCAGGATGCTCTTTAAATACCCGACAATACAACTCCAGCATTGCCCCTTGTACGGCACACTGGCAAACTATAAGGATTCGCTAATTAACCAAGGAGCCACCATGGCCGGCCTGAGCAGTCAAACCCCCAACCCGACCGAGATCAAGCTGCACAAGCAATCCAAGGTTCTGGAGATCGCTTTCGACGATGGCAGCCGGTTCAGCCTGCCGTTCGAGGGGTTGCGCGTATTTTCACCGTCCGCCGAGGTGCGCGGCCACGGCCCCGGCCAGGAGACGCTGCAAATCGGCAAGAAGAACGTCGACATCAACGCCGTCGAGCCGGTCGGCCACTACGCCGTGGTGCTGGTCTTCGACGACGGGCACGATTCCGGCATCTATTCCTGGGATTACCTGTATGACCTGGGCAAGCATTACGACGTCTACTGGCGCGAATACCTGCGTCGGCTGGAAGCAGCCGGCGAATCGCGCGAGTCCAAGACACTGGTGAAGTAGGCGCATGAGCCTCGCCGAGCAAATCGGCGCGGCGACCTGCGAGGCATTCGTCCTGACCCGCCGCTCGCCGGTCAGGGGCGGCGATATCAACGAGGCGGAACTATGGCTTGGCCGCGACGGCCGCCGTTTCTTCGTCAAACTCAATCGGGCCGACCGCCTGGCCATGTTCGAGGCCGAGGCGGACGGGCTGATCGAAATCGTGTCCACCGGCGCCATTCGCGCGCCGCGGCCGGTCTGCAGCGGTATCGACGGAGACCGCGCCTTTCTGGTGCTGGAATATCTGAAGCTGGACGGACGCGGCGATGCGGCCGAGTTGGGACGTAGATTGGCGTCGTTGCATCGGCACACGCAACCGCAATTTGGATGGCGTCGCGCCAACACTATCGGCGCCACTCTGCAGCCCAACGACTGGCTTGCCGATTGGCTCGTCTTCCTGAAAGAAAAGCGACTTGGTTACCAGCTCGAACTGGCGCGGCAACGTGGCGCAGCGGCACGACTGATCGAGCAGGGCGAGCGCTTGCTAACCCGGCTCGGCTTTTTCTTTCAGGGGTATGCGCCAGTGCCTTCACTTCTGCATGGCGACCTGTGGGGAGGCAATTACGGCTTCGCCAATGGCGAGCCGGTGCTGTTCGACCCGGCGGTCTACTATGGCGACCGGGAAGCGGACCTGGCCATGACGGAGCTGTTCGGCGGTTTTCCAGAGGCGTTTTATGCCGCTTATCGAGAGGCCTGGCCGCTCGATCCAGGTTATGAAACCCGCAAGATCGTGTACAACCTCTATCACATCCTGAACCATTTCAACCTGTTCGGCGGCGGTTATGCCGTGCAGGCGGAACGGATGATCGGAAGCCTGCTGGCTAGAGCAGGATGATGTCGTA
>JARLJM010000052.1 GCA_031291185.1 Parasulfuritortus sp.
CCGAGTCGCGGCAGGCCATCGTGGATGTCACGCCCGAGGTCATGGTAGTGGCGGCCTATGGCCTGATCCTGCCCCAAGTGGCGCTGGACATCCCTGCGCATGGTTGCGTCAACATCCATGCTTCGCTGTTGCCCCGCTGGCGGGGTGCGGCGCCGATCCAGCGGGCCATCGAGGCCGGCGACCCGGAAACCGGCATCACCCTGATGCAGATGGACAAGGGTCTGGATACGGGCGCGATGCTTGGCCGCCACCCGCTGCCCATCGGACCGGACGACACCACCGGCAGTCTGCATGACAAGCTGGCCGAACTGGGCGCCTCGGCGATTGTGAGTCTGTTGCCCGGATTGGCTGAAACCCGTGCGGTACCCCAGGATGACAGCCTGGCGACGTATGCCGCCAAGATCAGCAAGGACGAGGCGTCGATCGATTGGGCCCTGCCGGCCAATCTGCTTGATCGACGCATCCGCGCCTTCAATCCGTTCCCGGGTGCGGTGAGCCAGTTCCAGGGTGAGCTGCTGAAGATATGGCTGGCCCGCCCCGTTTCCGACATGGGTCAGCCGGGCGAGGTTCTGTCCGTCTCGCCATTGCGCGTTGCCTGCGGCGAAGGTGCCCTGGAGTTGTTGGAGGTACAGAAGGCGGGAGGCAAACGTCTGTCCTCGGCCGCCTATGTGGCGGGAAATTCCGTCGCGCCCGGTCAGCGCATGGTCTAATTGTTTTTCCTCGAGCAGCCCATATTGTCATGGCTGTCGATACTGTTTCCCGGAGTGGATGCACATGTTGAATAACTGGCTCAAGACTACCCTGTTGATGGCGGCGATCGTTGCCCTGTTCGGCGTGGTTGGCATGATGCTGGGCGGCGCCAAGGGTATGTTGCTCGCCCTGTTGCTGGGCGGCGCGATGAACGTATGGGCTTACTGGAATTCGGACAAGATGGTCCTGCGTCAGTACAACGCGCAGGAAGTGGACGCCCATAGCGGCGGCGAGTATTACGCCATCGTCCAGGAACTGGCGCAGCGGGCTGGCCTGCCCATGCCCAAGGTCTACATCATTGAAGAAGCCCAGCCCAACGCCTTCGCCACCGGCCGCAACCCCGAGCACGCCGCGGTGGCTGCCACGCGCGGCATCCTGAACCTGCTCAGCACGCGCGAGCTGCGCGGCGTGATGGCGCACGAGCTGGCCCACGTCAAACACCGCGACATCCTGACCTCGACCATTTCCGCCACCGTGGCTGGCGCCATTTCAACTCTGGCCCAGTTCGGCATGTTCTTTGGCGGCGGCGATCGCGAGCGGCCGAATATCGTCGTCCAGCTGGCGGTCATGATCCTGGCGCCGCTGGCGGCCATGCTGATCCAGATGGCCATCTCCCGCTCCCGCGAATTTGTCGCCGACCGGGGCGGAGCCGAGATTTCGGGTGATCCTGAGTCCCTGGCCAGCGCCCTGCGCCGGATTGAGGCCTATGCCCACGGAACGCCCATGGCGCCGGCCGAAATGCACCCCGAGACGGCTCAGATGATGATCATCAACCCGCTGTCCGGGGGCGATCTGACCGGGCTGTTTCGTACTCATCCCTCGACCGAGGAGCGGGTCAGCCGCCTTCTGGCGATGGCCAGGCGCGGTAACTGAGTGGCCGGGCCGCCACGCTCCGGAGCGGTCTCGGCCCGGCAACTTGCTGCCGAACTGGTCAATGAGGTCCTGCTCAATGGACGTAGTCTGACCGCCGCGCTGGAGGCGGCGCGACCGAATGTGGATCACCGCATCCTGGCCGACGCCCAGGATCTCAGCTATGGCGTCATGCGCCATCTGGGCCGGTTGCGGTTTTTCCTGCGCCGGCTGACCGATCGCCCACTGAATCCGCCCGAACTGACCGGCCTGCTGCTGGTTGCCTTGTATGAACTGGACGGTCGGGACACGCCGGCCTATGCCGCCGTCAACGAGGCCGTGGAACTGGCCAGCCGGCAATATCCCCGCGCCAAGGGCTTCGTCAACGCGGTGCTGCGCAGTTTCATGCGTGGCCGGATCGGCCTGGTCGCCGCTGCCGAGCAGTCGCCGGAGGCGCGCTGGAATTTCCCGCCCTGGTGGATCAACAAGGTGCGGGATGCTTATCCCGATGGCTGGGAGGCGATGCTCACCGCCATGAACGTGCATCCGCCGATGACCTTGCGGGTCAATCTCCGGCGCACCACGACCCCGGCCTACCTCGACCTGCTCAAGCAAGCCGGACTGGCTTGCCGACAAAGCGGCGAAACGGCGCTGATCCTCGAACATCCGGTACGGGTCAGTGAGTTGCCGGGTTTCGCAGAGGGGCTGGTTTCGGTTCAGGATCTGGGCGCGCAATACGCCGCCGAACTGCTGGATTGCACCGACGGCATGCGGGTGCTGGATGCCTGCGCGGCGCCCGGCGGCAAGACGGCGCATCTCCTGGAACGGCATCCCCTCGACCTGCTGGCGCTGGATCAGGACGCCGGCCGGCTGCTACGGGTCACGGATACGTTGCGCCGGCTGGGGCTGACCGCCAGGGTGCTGGCCGCCGATGTCGGCCGGCCTGAAGCCTGGTGGGACGGCAAGCCCTTCGACCGGATCCTGCTCGACGCGCCCTGCACCGCCTCCGGCGTGGCACGTCGTCACCCGGATGGCAAATGGCTGAAACGTTGCGAAGATGTGACCGCATTGGCAGATCAGCAGGTGCGCCTGCTGGATGCCGTTTGGCCGCTCCTCGGACAAGGTGGTAAATTGCTCTACGCGACTTGTAGCGTCTTTTCCGAGGAAAACGCGGATCAAGTCGATGCCTTCCTGGCCCGGCATCCCGATGCCCGCCGGGAACCGATCAGCCTGCCGGACGGGCAGGCTGGACAGCTGCTACCAAACGGCGACCACGACGGCTTTTTCTATGCCTCCATTGTCAAGACGTGACTTTCTTCGACTGACTTGCGCCGCTGCCCTGGCACTGAGCGCGGTCGGCGCACGGGCGGAGGATTTGCTGCGTCTTCACGATGTCGAGTTGCAGCTGCGTGGTGAAAACTACGTCCTAGTCGGCGAGTATGCCGTGGAACTCACGGCAACCCTGGAGGATGCCTTGCAGAAGGGTATCAGTTTCACCTTCATCCAGGCCTTCGAGTGCGAGCGTCCGCGCGATTACTGGTTCGCAGAGGGCATCACCGTGACGCATCGCATCCGGCAACTGAGTTACAACGCTCTGTTACGCCAATATCAGCTGCAAACCGGCAGTCTTCATGAATCGTTCGACAGCCTGAACGAGGCACTGCGTGCATTGGGCAGCCTGGACGACTGGCCGGTGCTGGAACGCAAGCAGATCAACAGGAAGTATCTTTATCAGGCACGGGTGCGGATGTACCTGGATGCCACCAAACTCCCCAAACCGCTACAGTTGAATGCCATTGCCTCGGAACGCTGGGATATGGATTCCGGCTGGCGGGAGTGGTCGTTCAAGCCGTAACGGCGCATGCTCTATCTCGCATTCGGCAGCCTGATTCTCGGCGCTTCCCTGGTCGGGCTGCTCGCCTTCTCGGCCGATAACTCGGGCTTCTTCGCGGCGCATTTTTCCGTCCTGGTCGGCGTGGCCAGCGTTGCGACGCTGGCTCTGGTCGCCCTTTTCGGCTATCAGGTCTATTCCCTCTGGCGGCGCATCCGGGCCGGCGTGTTCGGCGCCCGCCTGACCGCCAAGATGTTCTGGATATTCGGCCTGATGGCGCTGCTGCCCGGCCTGGTGGTGTATGCCCTGTCGGTCCAGTTTCTGGTCAACTCCATCGAATCGTGGTTCGACGTGCGCATGGAGCAGGCCCTGGAAAGCGGCTTGTCGCTCGGTCAGTCTGCGTTGGGTAACCTGGAAAACGATCTGGTCAAAAAGGCTGAGAGCATGGCCTTGCAGTTGTCCGAGCTGCCGGTCGAGAAGCAGAACTTCCGGCTCAATGACCTGCGTGAAACCGGCAACGTCCAGGAGGTGGCCCTGTTCGATACAGACGGTCGTCTGCTGGGCTTCTCGTCTTCGGACAAGGCAGAGCTGACCCCTCGCAAGCCTGACCGGGCCGCACTCTGGCAGGCTAAGCTGCAACAGCCCTGGTCGCGCACGGAACAGGGCGCGGATGGCCATACGCTGATTGTCCGCGCGGTGGTGCCGGTGAATCTGGTTAGCCTGACCGAAAGCATGCGCATACTTGAGGTGGCCCAGCCGGTTTCAGCCAAGTTGGCGGAAGATGCGCAAAGCGTCGAAAAGGCCCATCGGGACTATCAGGAGCTGGCCGTCTCTCGCCTGGGGCTGAAACGGCTTTATGGATTGTCCCTGACGATTGCGTTGGCCTTGTCGCTCTTTTCCGCGCTGTCGCTGGCCTACATTCTGTCGGAGCGGCTGGCGGCACCGTTGCGGGTCCTGGCGCGAGGTACCCGTGCCGTGGCCCGGGGCGATTTCTCGCAGGTCAGTCAGGTCCATTCCCGGGATGAGCTGGGCATGCTGACGCTGTCGTTCAACCGGATGACCCAGCAGTTGTCGGAAGCCCGGACCTCGGCTCAGGACAACCAGGACAAATTGCAGGAAGCCAAGGCGTATCTGGAAAGCATTCTGGGTAGCGTCAACACCGGTGTGGTCACTCTGGACGGCGAACTCAAGGTCCGTCTGGTCAACCCGGCTGCCGCGACCCTGCTGGGCTCGTCGCGCGACGCGCTGGAGGGGCGCGTCCTGGACGAATGGGGCGAGGCGGGTGATGGCCTGCACCACTTTGCCGTGGCGATGGCGCACCATTTCCGCGAGGCAGGCGGCCAGCGCTGGCAGGAGCAGGTGGAAATGGTCACGCCTTCCGGCGCCCGTATCCTGCTGGCCCGCGGCACGCCGCTGGTGGCTGGCGGCGCGGCCGATTACGCCCTGGTACTCGATGATGTCTCCATGCTCATCCAGGCGCAGCGCGACGCCGCCTGGGGCGAGGTGGCGCGCCGTCTCGCCCATGAGATCAAGAATCCGCTGACCCCGATCCAGCTCTCGGCCGAGCGTTTGCAGATGAAGCTGGTCGATCAGCTGGATGAGCGCTCGCAGCAGATTCTGACCCGCGCCACCGGCACCATCGTCGACCAGGTCGCCACCATGAAATCGCTGGTCGATGCCTTCGCCGAATATGCCCGCACGCCGTCGCTGCAGGCGCAGGCTCTGGACCTCAATACCTTTGTCGTGGATGTGCTGGCGCTTTATGAGCATCACGCCCCGGTCAGTACCGATTTGGCAACCGATCTGGCCCGGGTATGGGGCGATCCGGCCCTGCTCAGGCAGGTGCTGGTCAATCTGGTCAAGAATGCCGAGGAGTCTCTGGTGGATAATGCCGCACCGAGTATCATGGTCAGAACCTACAACACAGCCGACGCAGTGAGTCTCTGCGTGGAGGATAATGGCCCAGGTTTTCCGGAGTCGTTGATGAGCAGACTATTCGAGCCGTATGCATCGACCAAGCCCAAGGGGACGGGATTGGGTCTGGCCATCGTCAAAAAGATCGTCGAGGAACATCATGGCAGCATCGAAGTGCACAACCGGACGCCGCATGGCGCAGCGGTTTGCCTGACGCTGCCGATCGCGGGGGACAGGCATGAGTGAAATTCTGGTGGTGGATGACGAACCCGGCATCCGCGACCTTCTCAGAGAAATTCTGGAAGAGGAAGGTTACGAGGTCAGGCTGGCCGAGAACGGAGAGCAGGCGCGCGCCGCACGCCTGGCCAAAACGCCGGACCTGGTCCTGCTCGACATCTGGATGCCGGACGTTGACGGGTTGACGCTGCTCAAGGAATGGGTGGCCGAAGGCCAGCTTGCGATGCCGGTCGTCATGATGTCCGGACACGGCACCATCCACACTGCCGTTGAAGCGACGCGTCTCGGCGCCTTCGACTTTCTGGAAAAGCCGGTGCCGTACAAGAAGCTGCTGCAAACAGTGGAACGGGCACTGAATTCGGTTCAGGTAAAACGCGTGCAGCCAGTCAGTCTGGAGCGGCTAGGCAACAGCGAGGTCGTGCGTCTGCTGGCGCAGCGCCTGCGCCAGGCAGGCAATGCTGGTTCGAGCATACTACTGACCGGCGAGCCCGGCGTCGGCGTCGAAATCTGCGCCCGATTCCTCCATGTGCCGGATACCCCCTGGGTAGCTCCCGAGGAATTGGGCGCGCTGGTCGAGCAACCTATGGACTGGCTGGCCGAAGCGAAGGGTGGGACCCTGTTCTTCGGCGAGATTGGCCACCTCACCACGCTCCAGCAGAAGGGCCTGCTTCTGCTTATCGGCCGGCACAAGGAGTTTGCCGTGAATCTGGTCTGCGCCAGCAGCGAGAACCTCGCCAGCAAGGCCCTGGCCGGGGCCTATTCGCGTGATCTGTACAACGTTCTGGCGCAGGTCGCGGTAAGGGTGCCGCCCCTGCGTGAACACCGCGAGGATATCCCTTCCCTGGCCGTGATTGCGCTGGCCGAAAGCCTGGCCCGGACAGGGCTGGGCGAGAAGCGCTTTTCCGAGGCGGCCCTGGATCGGCTCGCGCGCCACGACTGGCCCGGCAATCTGGACGAACTGAACGGCGTGGTCAGCAATCTGGCGATGACGGTCCTGGCCGATCTGATCGACCTGAAGGATGTTGAGGCGTTGCTTGGTACTGGCGCGCAGATGGATGGCGGCGCGCTGGCTGAGTTGTTTTCGCTTCCGCTCAAGGATGCCCGGGACGCCTTCGAGCGGGCCTATCTTGAGGCGGTACTGCGCGAATGCGGCAGCATGTCCAGAGCGGCAGAACGCTCCGGTCTGGAGCGAACCCACCTGTACCGGAAACTCAAGCAACTGGGCGTAAAGTCACCGACCCGGAACGACAACGGCTGATCGGCATTCCAGCGCGCGACTTCGATTCGAACCTATGAAAATCATCATTCTCGGCGCCGGGCAAGTCGGCGCCAATCTCGCGGCCAGCCTGGTTTCCGAAGCCAACGACATCACCATGGTGGATGTCGATGACGCCAAGTTGATGCTGCTTCAGGATCGCTATGACCTGCGTACCGTTTGCGGTCAGGCCTCCTTTCCGTCTGTCCTGCGCGACGCCGGCGCGGATGATGCCGACATGCTGGTGGCGGTGACCCAGAATGACGAAACCAACATGGTGGCCTGCAAGCTGGCCGCCACGCTGTTCAATGTTCCGACCAAGATCGCGCGCATCCGGGCACTGGACTACATGCAGCACGAGGAACTGTTTTCCCCGGAAAACATGGCGGTGGATTTCGTCATCAGCCCGGAAAAAGAGGTCACCGGCTATCTGCGTCGGCTGATCGATTATCCCGATGCGCTGCAAGTGGTGGATTTCGCAGAAGGCCGCATCAGGCTGGTGGCGGTAAAGGCACATGGCGGATTTCTGGTGGGTCACGAACTGCGCGAGATGCGTGATCACCTGCGTTCCCATTTTCGCGAATCCGAAAACCGGAAGCTGCGCGAACTGGATGCGCGCGTCGCCGCCATTTTCCGCCACGGCCAGGCCATTGTCCCGGAAGGCAGTACGATCATCCAGGATGGCGACGAGATCTTTTTCCTCGCGGCCACCGAGCATATCCGGGCCGTGATGAAGGAAATGCGCCGCACCGATCACTCGGTCCGGCGGGTGATGATTGCCGGCGGCGGCAACATCGGAAGCCGGCTGGCCGCCGAGCTGGAAGGTGATTACGAGGTCAAGCTGATCGACCACAACAAGAAGAATGCCCAGGTGTTGGCCGAACGTTTGCAGCGCACTCTGGTGCTGGTCGGCGACGTGACCGACGAGGATCTGCTGCAGCAGGAGAACGTCGAGGACATGGATGTCTTCTGCTCGCTGACCAACGACGATGAAAACAACATCATGTCGGCTCTGCTGGCGAAACGGATGGGCGCGAAAAAGGTGATTGCCCTGATCAACCGCAGCAGCTACGTCGACCTGTTGCAGGGTGGCGAGATCGACGTGGCGCTGTCGCCCGCCCAGGCGACCATCGGGCCGCTGTTGACCCATATCCGCCATGGCGACATGGCCGTGGTCCACAGCCTCCGGCGCGGCGCAGCCGAGGCCATGGAGGTGGTGGTTCATGGCGACTCCAAAACATCCAAACTCATCGGTCGGCGCATCGAACAGATCGATTTGCCGGAAGGCGTCTCCATCGGCGCCATCGCTCGCGGCGAACTGGTCGTTATTGCGCATCACGACACACTGATCGAGCCTGAGGACCACCTCATCCTGTTCGTGCCCAACAAGCGGATGATTCCCAAGGTGGAAAAGCTGCTCCAGGTCGGCTTCGGCTTCTTCTGAACGGGAACTGCCCATGCCCGTCGTTCTTTATGCCTTGAGCCCGATCATCCTGATCTTCGGGATGATCATGCTGGTTCCGTTGGGCGTGTCGGTCTATTACCACGATGCAGCCATCGATGCCTATGACGGCAGCGTTGCCATCACGATCTTTGTCGGCCTGATAACCTGGCTGCTGACCCGATCGAGCAAGCGCGAACTGAAGACCCGGGATGGCTTTCTCATCGTCGCATTGACCTGGACCCTGATCCCGGCCTTCGCCACGCTGCCCCTGATGTTCTATATGGACACGACGTTCACCCACGCCTATTTCGAGACCATGTCCGGCCTGACCACGACCGGCGCTACGGTATACAGCGGCCTGGATCAACTGCCGCCCTCGATCAATCTGTGGCGGCATTTGCTGAACTGGCTGGGCGGCATGGGCATCATCGTGCTGGCCGTCGCCATCCTGCCCTTGCTGGGCATCGGCGGACGTTCCATGTTCAAGGCCGAAACACCGGGGCCGATGAAGGACAGCAAGCTCACCCCCCGCATTGCCCAGACCGCCAAGGCGCTCTGGCTGGTCTATGCCGGCATCACGCTGGCCTGCATCCTGTCGCTGCGCGTTGCCGGCATGGGCTGGTTCGACGCCATTTGCCACTCCTTCGCTGCCATGGCGCTGGGCGGTTTTTCCACCCATGACGCCAGCGTCGGCTATTTCAATTCGGTGCCGATAGAAGTGGTTCTGTCGATTTTCCAGGTCATCGCTGCGGGCAACTTCGCCACCTATTTTCTGATGATGCGTGGCCGCAGCTTCAGGTTGTTGTTTGCCGATACCGAAATCATGAGCATGCTTGGCCTGGTCCTGCTCAGTGTGCTGGGCGTGTCCGCCTATCTATGGCTGGTCGGCACCTACCCGACTTTTTTAACCTCGCTGCGTTATGCCAGCTTCAACCTGATCACCATCGCCACCGACTGCGGCTTCGCCAATACCGATTTCGGAAAGTGGCCGATCTTCGCCACGATGTGGATGCTGTTCCTCAGTTCCATCCTGGCCTGTTCCGGTTCCACCGGTGGCGGCATCAAGATGATCCGCACCCTGATTCTGGCCAAGCAGGCCGGCCGCGAGCTATCCCGCCTGCTCCACCCTAATGCAGTGATACCCGTGAAGGTGGGAGGACAGGTGATCGAAAATCAGGTGGTGTTTTCGGTGCTGGCCTTCATATTCCTGTACTTCATGACCGTGGTGACGCTGACCTTTGCGCTATTGCTGTCGGGGCTCGATTTCATCTCCGCGTTCAGCGCCATCATCGCCTGCATCAACAACGCCGGACCCGGTCTGGGCGTGGTTGGGCCAGCCAACAACTATGGCGGTCTGAGCGTCTTCCAGACCTGGGTCTGTACCGTGGCGATGCTGGCCGGCCGCCTGGAAATCTTTACCCTGCTTATCGTGCTGACCCCCGGATTCTGGAAAAAATGAGTGCACTGGAAAACTTCGAGAAAATGCTGGAACAGGGCCGCGACAGCGCCCTCCTCAGGTATTCGTTGGGCAACGAGTACCTGAAGGCCGACAACCCATGCAACGCCATCATCCATCTCCGCGAGGCGGTTCGACAGGAGCCGAAACACTCGGCGTCATGGAAACTGCTGGGCAAGGCCTTGGCCGAAACCGGCGACCGCGATGGTGCGCTGGAAGCCTACCGTCAGGGCATCGCCGTGGCCGAGCAGAAGGGCGATATCCAGGCCGCGAAGGAAATGGGCGTTTTCCTGCGCCGTCTTGAGAAACAGCAGGCCGGTGGGTGACGCCGGCCAGTCCATGGGCTAACATCAGCCATCGTTAATATTCTTTCCAGGAGTCAGCATATGGCACGCATGGTGCAATGCGTAAAACTCGGCCGTGAGGCCGAAGGCATGGATTTCCCACCCTACCCCGGCGACCTGGGCAAGCGCGTTTTCGAGAGCGTTTCCAAGGAGGCTTGGCAAGGCTGGGTTCGCCTGCAGACCATGATCATCAACGAGAATCGCCTGAATCTGGCCGATGCCCAGCATCGCAAGTATCTGATGGAACAGGCCGAGAAATACTTCTTCGGCGACGGCGTAGGCGCGCCTGAGGGCTTCAGGCCTCACTGACAATGTCGGACAAGCAGACCCACTTCGGTTTCAAGACTGTCGACGAGGCGGAAAAGGCCGGCAAGGTGGCGGAAGTCTTTCATTCCGTCGCCGATCGCTACGACGTGATGAACGATCTGATGTCCGTTGGCATGCATCGGATCTGGAAACGATTCCTGCAGCTGAAGGCCAATGTCCGACCCGGTATGCGCTGTCTGGACATTGCCGGCGGTACGGGCGATATCTCCAGGCTGTTGGCCAAGGACGCCGGCCCCGCCGGCCAGGTCTGGCTGACCGATATCAACGGCTCCATGCTGGGCGTGGGCCGGGACCGTCTGCTGGATGAAGGTTTGATGTTGCCAGTGGCTCAGTGCGATGCCGAAAAACTGCCGTTCCCGAACGACTATTTCGATCTGGTGACCGTCGCTTTCGGCCTGCGCAACATGACCCACAAGGATGCCGCGCTGAAAGAGATGCGGCGGGTGCTGAAACCGGGCGGTCGACTGATGGTGCTGGAGTTTTCCAAGGTCTGGAAGCCGCTGGCGCCGTTATACGACCTGTATTCCTTCCAGATATTGCCGCGTCTGGGAGAGGCGGTGGCCAAGGACAGCGAAAGTTACCGCTATCTGGCCGAGTCGATCCGGATGCACCCTGATCAGGAAACGCTCAAGGAAATGATGGCTGAAGCGGGTTTCGGCAAGGTCGATTATCACAACTTGACCGGTGGCGTCGTGGCCCTTCATCTGGGCTACAAGATCTAATCCAGCGCCACGTACTCCACGGTGACGATTTCCAGTTCCCGCAAGCCGCCGGGCGACTGAAAACGCACCGTCTCGCCCACCTCGGCCTTGAGCAAGGCGCGGGCCAGCGGCGAAATCCATGAAATTCGGCCGCGTCCGGGTTCGGCTTCGTCCAGTCCGACCAGGCTGTAAGTCGCTTCCGCTTCCGCTCCCGATTCGTCGATTACCGTGACCGTGGCGCCGAAATAGACCTTGTCGGTCGACTCCCGATCGCGGGGGTCGACAACCTCGGCATTCTCCAGTCGTTTGGTCAGGAAACGGATGCGCCGATCGATCTCACGCAGGCGCTTCTTGCCATAGATGTAGTCGCCATTCTCGGAACGGTCGCCATTGCCGGCTGCCCACGAAACCACATTGACCACCTCGGGCCGTTCCTTGCGCAGCAGATGGGACAGCTCGGCCTGCATCCGGGCATGGCCCCACGGTGTCATGTAGTTCTTGGTTCCAGCTGGTAGAGGCGAGACGGCTTCGTCGTCGTCCTCGGATTCCGTGGATTCGTTGGAAACGAATGCCTTGCTCATTCAGACTCGGGTGGGTGACCGTCGTACACAAGGCCTTCACGGCGGTCGAGATAAAAGTCACGGGTGAACTCGTATTTATCCAGCGCGGCTTCTTCCAGAACCCGTGAAGCATCAAGCAGGTCGGCGCGTCGACCAATGAACTTCACCCCCAGCACGTCATTTCGGCTGGCGATATGTTTGAGCTGGTGGATGGGGTCGGTGTACGTGCTGTCAACCGCGAGGCCTACCCCATCTCGAAAGCTGCTGGGTCCAAGAATGGGTAAAACCAGATAGGGCCCATTACCGACGCCCCAGCGGCCGAGAGTTTGGCCAAAATCCTCATTGTGCTTCTGGAGACGCATCTCGGACGCGACATCAAACAGACCCGCTATGCCAAATGTCGTGTTGACGCTGACCCGCATAAGATCGGTTGCCGCTGCCTGCACCTTGAACTGCAACAGGTCATTGGCGAATTCGGTCACGTCATCGAGGTTGGAGAAGACATTGCGGATGCCGTTCTGCAGTGGTGTGGGAGTTACAGCCTTGTAGCCCTTGGCCACGGGTGTGAACAGTGCCTTGTCAATCGAGTCGTTGAAGGTGGAAACCGCACGGTTCATCGGCTCAAGCGGATCCCTCGGATCGCGCTCACCCGTAGTGGCGCATCCGGCCGTCAAAGTAGAGGCAAGCGCGACGAGCACAATCATGTGGGCACGGTTTTTCATATCGGGGTAGGGTAAAGCACTTAGGATCACTGAGTGTTTGATTGTACTGAATCGAACGGGTGCCTGTTAATAAAAAATACCAAAATGAACTTTACAGGTTGATTGCGTGTGGTTAGAATTCGCGCCTCTTTTGGGGGTATAGCTCAGCTGGGAGAGCGCTTGCATGGCATGCAAGAGGTCAGCGGTTCGATCCCGCTTACCTCCACCAAAGGATAACGAAAGTCTGCCTGGCAAACTTTCACCGGTTAGGTCCCCATCGTCTAGAGGCCTAGGACATCGCCCTTTCACGGCGGTAACCGGGGTTCGAATCCCCGTGGGGACGCCA
>JARLJM010000053.1 GCA_031291185.1 Parasulfuritortus sp.
AGGTCGCGTGATGGCTGCGGAGCGGATGGACTAATTCGTGCGGCTGTTGTCTGGGGTGACTGGCGATGCAGGTTGAGCGAATGCACCAACGCGGCCGGGATTTCTTCTAGAAAGCGTGAGGAGAACCCAGGAATTAACTGCCCATGTAGCATGCGTTGTTGAGCATGGGTCAGGAACAGCCGGCGGCGGGCTCGGGTGAGGGCGACGTACATCAGCCTGCGTTCCTCCTCCAGGCCATTCGGATCCTGCATGGCATTTTGGTGTGGGAACAGGCCCTCTTCCAGTCCGGTGATGAACACGGTGTGGAACTCCAGACCCTTGGCCGAATGCACGGTCATCAGCTGGGCGGCATCGGCACTGGCGCCGGCTTCGTGGTCGCCAGCCTCCAGCGCGGCGTGGGCCAGGAAGGCGGTCAGGCTCTGATCGTCGGATTCGCCGGCAAAGGCCAGTGCGGCGTTGGTCAGTTCGTTCAGGTTCTCGACCCGGCTCTCGCCTTCCTTCTCGGTCTGGTAGTGTTCGATCAGTCCCGAGCGGGCCAGCAGGATCTCGACCGATTCGGCCAGGCCCAGACCCTGCGCCTCGGCGCGCATGCCTTCGATCAGGCCGACGAAACCGGCCAGCCCCTTGTTCTTTCCGCCGCCGGCGCAGGCGGCCTGCCACAGGCTGATGCCGCCCTGGCGCGCGGCCGCATCGAGCGTTTCGAGTGAGCGTGCGCCTACTCCTCGGGTCGGAAAATTCACCACGCGCAGGAAGGCGTTGTCGTCCTCCGGATTGGCGATCAGGCGCAGGTAGGCCAGGGCGTGCTTGATCTCGGCCCGCTCGAAGAAGCGCTGGCCGCCGTAGACGCGATAGGGAATGCCGGCTGTGAACAGGGCGTGCTCGATGGCGCGCGACTGGGCGTTGGAGCGGTACAGGATGGCGATGGCGGAATAATCGAGACCATCGCGGTGCAGTTCCTGCATGGCCTCAACCACGAAGCCGGCCTCCTCGCGGTCGTCCATGGCCTGGTAATGACGGATCTGTTCGCCTTGCCCGGCCTCGGTCCACAGGTCCTTGCCCAGACGATTTTCATTCCGCGAGATGACCGCGTTGGCGGCGTCGAGGATGGTCGAGTGCGAGCGGTAGTTCTGGGTCAGCTTGATCGGCGCTGCGATGCCCATGTCGCGCATGAACTCGCCCATGTTGCCGACGTCGGCGCCACGGAAGGCGTAGATCGACTGGTCATCGTCGCCGACGGCAAAAAGTGCCGTGTCCGGTCCGGCAAGAAGTTTCAGCCAGGCGTATTGCAGCTTGCTGGTGTCCTGGAACTCGTCGACCAGGATGTGCCGGAACCGGGTCTGGTAGTGCTCGCGCAGCATCGCGTTTCGGGTCAGCAGTTCAAACGAGTGGAGCAGCAGTTCGGCGAAATCGACCACCCCCTCGCGGTTGCACTGGGCGTCGTACTCGGCGAAGAACTCGGTCAGCCGGCGGGTGTACGGATCCCAGGCCTCGACCTTGTCGGCGCGCAGGCCGGCCTCCTTGTTCATGTTGATGAAGGCCTGCACCTTGCGCGGTTCGAATTTGTCGGTGTCGACGTTGAGCGCCTTCAATAATCGTTTGATCGCCGCCAGCTGGTCGGCCGAATCGAGGATCTGGAACAGCTGCGGCAGCCCGGCATCGCGATGGTGCGCGCGCAGCAGCCGGTTGCACAGGCCGTGGAAGGTGCCCACCCACATGCCGCGGGTGTTGATCGGCAGCATGGCCGAGAGCCGGGTCAGCATCTCCTTGGCCGCCTTGTTGGTGAAGGTGACGGCGAGCAGGCCCATGGGCGAGACCTGGGCGGTCTGGATCAGCCAGGCGATGCGGGTGGTCAGGACGCGGGTCTTGCCCGAGCCAGCGCCGGCCAGGACCAGGGCGGAATCGGGCGCGGTGACGGCGGCGAGCTGGTCAGGGTTGAGGCCGCCAAGCAAATCGGAGGACATGGGCAGGAAACAGAAAGAATGATCGGGATTATAGCCCGGTAGCTGGCCGTCCCTGGCCGCCTCATCGCGGGGCCTGGGCGCACCATGGCGGTGCGGGCTGATGAAGAAATGATGATTTTTTCCCCGATTCCTGCGTTTTAAGGCTGGCACGGCACTTGCTCAATGAAAACTGTGGGCGCAAGCCCGCATCAGGGTCTTCTTCATGCGGCGACTTTTCCGGGCGGGAAAGCGCCGTTTTTTTTCGTACCGGGTTCCCCGGTAGAATCGTCGCTTCGAATGATGACCTGGAGTCCTGGATGAACCCCGTCACCCTGCTTTACTTCGGCGACCTCATGGCCCGACTGCAAATCGGCCGGGAGAGCCTGCGCCTGCCGATGAGCGTGAAGGATGTGGCCGGTCTGATGAAGCTGCTCGCCATGCGCGGTGGCGACTGGCAGGCGGCTTTCGGCCAGCCTCGCGCTACCATGCGCATCACCATCAACAAGCAGGACGCCAGCCTGGATGCGGTGTTGCAGGGCGGCGATGAAGTCGCATTCATCGAGTCGGTGTCGCTTTAATCCAGGTCATTCCCGCGTGGGCTGAATCCACGTGTGTTGGGCCGGAAAATCCTACTTTTTCTTTGCCCGCGGGTGGGCCTGGTCATAGACCTTGGCCAGGTGCTGGAAGTCCAGATGCGTGTAGACCTGTGTGGTCGACAGGCTGGCGTGGCCCAGCATCTCCTGCACCGCGCGCAGGTCGCCCGACGATTGCAGGACGTGCGAGGCGAAGGAGTGGCGCAGGGCGTGCGGATGCACGTTCCGGGTGATGCCCTGGTTCAGCGCCAGGGTCTTCAGCCGCGCCTGTACCACGCGGGGCGAGATGCGTGCGCCGCGCGCGCCGACGAACATCGCGATTTCATCCCTGGCGATCCGGTCACGGACGGCCAGCCACGCTTCCAGAGCCGTCAGCGCCTTGACGCCAACCGGGACGATGCGCTCCTTGCTGCCTTTACCCATGACCCGGACTTCGCCGTTTTGTCTATCGACGCTGGTCAGATTCAGTCCGACCAGTTCGGACAGGCGCAGGCCGGATGAATAGACCAGCTCGAAAATAGCCCGGTCCTGAATCGACAACGGCTCGTCGTTGCCGGCTTCCAGGAGTTGCGCCATCTCGTCGGGAGATAGGGTATGCGGCAGCCGTTTCGGGCCCTTGGGCGGTCGGATGCCGGTGCAGGGATTGGCGGCGATCAGGCCCTGCCGGGCCAGGTGGCGGTAGAACGCGCGCCAACCTGAAAGGATGCGCGCCAGGCTGCCGGCGGCGAAACCACGGCCATGCAGCGTGGCCAGAAAACGGCGGATGTCGTGCGGTACGAGGCGCTCAAGCGGCGTTGTGTCGGCCAGCCCGGTCAGGTGGGCCAGGTCCTCGCCGTAGGCCTCGATGGTCCTGACGCTGTAGCGGCGGGCGCGCAGGTGGTCGAGGAAAGCGTCGACCGGACCGGTCACTTAAAGGAAGCGGCTGATCGCCGCCGAGGACAGTTCGCCCAGCCAGTTCAGGTACAGGGTGCCCATCTCGGGGTAGAAGCGCTTGGCGTCTTCCGAGGCCATGACCAGCAGTCCTTCGACGTTCTCATCCTTGAGCGGGGTCAGGGCGAACGAGCGCAGATGGGCACCGCTTTCCCCGAACCAGTTGCGGATCTCGTCCGGGGCTTCGCCGCCGCACTGGGGCTGGACGAGGCCGGCGGTCAGCACGCGAATGTCCTCGCTGACCGGATGGCACTCGGGGAGTTCATGGCCGACGCTCCAGACCCGCAGGGTGACGTGGGGAATGATGAACTGCTGGGTCAGGCTGAGGTAGAGCGATTCCAGTACCGCCGGCAGCGATTTCGCCCGCATCAGGCCGAGCGACAGGCGGTGCATCTTGTCGCCGATGGAGTCGTTTTCCTCGGCGAACTGGATGAATTCCTTGAGCTTGTTCTCCAGGTTGCGGGCCCGGTCGCGCAACAGCATGACCTGGCGCTCGCCGATCGAAATGGCCTGGCCTCCATAGGGATGGGGCACGTTGATCTGGGCCAGCAGTTCGGCGTTGAGGCTGAAAAACTCCGGGTTGTCCTGGAGGAAGCGTGCAACCTGATCGTGGGTGATGATGTCGATGCTCATAAATTTATAGTGCCTTCGAAAACGGTGGCCGCCGGGCCGGTCATGAATACGGAATGGCCTTCGCCATCCCAGCGTATGGTAAGCCGCCCACCCCGGGTTTGCACTTCGACGGAGGCATCAAGCAGGCCGCGCTGTATGCCCGCCACGACTGCGGCACAGGCACCGGTGCCGCAGGCCAGGGTTTCGCCGCTGCCCCGTTCGAACACCCGCAACTTGATGGCCCGGCGGTGCACCAGTTCCATGAAACCGACGTTGACCCGCTGTGGAAAGCGCGGGTGATGTTCCATCATCGAACCCCACTGGGCCACCTTGGCAGTGGTGATGTTGCAGGTCTCGATCACGGCGTGCGGATTGCCCATCGACAGGACGGAAATCTCGACCGGCTGGCCGGCCAGGTCGAGCACGTAGGTGAGGGCGCGGGCATCGGCCACGAACGGGATGTCGGCCGGTTCGAAGCGGGGCGGGCCCATGTCCACGGTGATCTGGCCGTCGTCTTCGAGGCGGGGGACGATGATGCCAGAAGCGGTCTCGACCCGGATCTCGTGTTTGTCGGTCAGTCCCTTGCCGTGCACGAAGCGGACGAAGCAGCGGGCGCCGTTGCCGCACTGCTGCACCTCGCCGCCGTCGGCGTTGAAGATGCGGTAGCGGAAGTCCACGCCTTCTTGCGTGGGGCGCTCGACCAGCAGGATCTGGTCGCAACCGACGCCGAAATGGCGGTCGGCCAGAAATTGGTATTGTTCCGGGCTGAGTTCGATCTGCTGGCGGATTCCGTCGATGACGACGAAATCGTTGCCCAAGCCGTGCATTTTGGTGAAGTGCAGTTTCATCGGCCCATTATCCCGGAAACCGGCGCAGGGCGTCAGCCCCCGGCAGGCGGGCTGTGTTCTGCCGCCAGAGCGAGCATCTGGTGTTCGAGTTCGCTCATGAAGCTGGCCTGGTCTTCCATGCCTTGCAGGGCTTCGCCCACGAACACGTCGCAGAAGAACGGCACCAGGATCGGATCGTCCTTGGGCAGCGCCTTGCCCAGCCCGTGCAGGAATACCGGCTGCACCGGCACGTCCGGGCGGCGCGCGGCCAGGACCGCGATGCCGCGCTTGAAACGGCCCATGACCTCCGGCTCGCCCCGGCTGCCCTCCGGGAACAGGATCAGGATTTCGCCCCGGTCGAGCGCGTCCTCGCAAGGCTTCAGGGGGTCGCGTCCGCCGTTCGTCTGGCGTGAGATGGGCAGAATGCCGATTACGTTGAGGGAGAACCAGGCCAGCACGGGGTTGCGGGTGAAGTAGTCGGCCGCCGCCACGGGCCGCAGTCTGGGTAGCAGGGCGAGCGGAAACAGCGAAACCAGCGCCAGGGTGTCGAGGTGGCTGTTGTGGTTGGCGGCGACGATGGCGGGCCCGTCCTGGGGCAGTCGCTCGCGGTGGCGCACGTTGAGGCCGATCACCACCAGCGCGATGGGGCGCGCAATCAGCAGCCAGAAGGCAAGACGAACCAGGCGGGCCATCAGTAGTGCAGATAGTAGAGGAAGTGGAAGAACAGCGGCGCGGTGAAGGTCAGGCTGTCGACCCGGTCCAGGATACCGCCGTGGCCGGGGATCAGGCTGCCGCTGTCCTTGACCCCGAGGTCGCGCTTCAGCGCCGAGATGTTGACGTCGCCGATGAAGCCGGCCAGCCCGATCAGAAGCCCCGCCGCAGGTGCTTCCCAGCCGGTCAGCGGGGTCAGCAGCGGAGCCAGCAGCCAGGCTGTGGCGGTGGTGGTGGCCACCCCGCCGAGGAAGCCTTCCCAGGTCTTCTTCGGGCTGACCTTGGGGATGATCTTGTGCCGACCGAACAGCTTGCCCCAGACGTACTGCATGACGTCATTGAACTGGGTCAGGAACATCAGGAACAGCACCAGCCCGGCACCGCCGCCGGCCGGGTTGACCGATTGAGGCAATACCAGCAGATAGGCCATATGCGACAGGTTGAACACGGTCAGCATCAGGCCCCAGTGCAGGCTGCCGGCGGCGTGCAGGAAGCCGGCCGTCTCGCCGATCAGTACCATGCGCATGGGCAGCAGCAGGAACAGGTAGACCGGGATGAAGATGATGAACATGCCGTACCAGCCGATGGCCACCCAGTAGAACTGCAGCGGAATCGCCAGATAGGCCCAGAACAGCACCCGGCGGTCGGCGCGCCGGGTCGGCACCAGCGAGAAATATTCCTTCAGCGCCATGAAGCTGACGAAGCCGAGGAAGAACAGCGACAGGGTCGGCGACAGCGCCATCGCGGCGGCGAACACCGAGGCCATTACCCACCAGGAATTCACCCGTGCGGTCAGCTCGGTGTAATCGCGTTCGGGATAGCGGCGCCGGAGCACGGTAACGATCACGCTGGCAATGACCAGCAGGGCGAAGATGCCGCCCAGGAAGACGGCCGTATTGGGTCGGAGTGTGCTGAACATCAGTGGCTCCCCTCGGCCAGGCCGCGTCGGACCCGGTTGTAGACGGTCAGCGCGAGCAGGGCCAGGATCAGGGCCAGCAGCCAGGTCAACCAGGCGCCGGTCGGGGCGCCCAGGCCCAGTGCCAGGCCCAGCGCGCCGAACACGAAGGCGCGATCGCTCTTGCCCATCGGTCCGTCATAGCGGCGCGAGGCGCCCAGGGTCTGGGTCAGCACCCCGGCCATCTCGCTGAGCGCGGAGACCAGCACGATCAGCGCCACCAGCCGGGGGTCGAAGCCGTCGACCGCTGCCAGCGGCAGATACAGGGCGGTGTCCGAGATCACGTCGCCCAGTTCGTTGAGCACCGCGCCGAGCCGGGTCTTCTGGTCGTGTTCGCGGGCCAGCATGCCGTCGATGGCGTTCAACGCCATGCGCAGGAACAGGACGATCGGCAGGAGCAGCAGCACGGCGCGCGATTCGGGCACGGCCATGATGGCCGCGCCGGTCGCCAGCGACAGCAGCATGGCCGACAGGGTGACCTGATTGGCGGTGACGCCACGACGGGCGAGTTCCTCGACCAGAGGCCTGAGCAGGCCCTGGAAGGCCGGTTTCAGAGCGTAGATGCTGGCCATTTTTCCCCTTGTGGTTGTGATTTATGGTTTGCGGCAGTGGCGACTCAGGCCATCAACGCCATGTAGTCCTTGTAGATGCAGCGGTCCATCACTACGGTGAGGCCGGCTGCGCGGGCCTTTTCAGCCGCTTCGTCATGGACGATGTTTTCCTGGATCCAGATCGCCGGCGCCCTGATCGCCAGGCATTCGTCGACCACGCCGGGAATATGCTCTGCGGCCCGGAACACGTTGACCAGGTCGACCGGAAACGGGATGTCGGCCAGGCTGGCGTAAGCTTTTTCGCCCAGTACTTCATCGACCGCCGGGCGCACCGGAACGATGTGGTAACCGAAGCGCTGCATGGCCTGCGATACGCCATAGCTGGGCCGGCCAGGTTTAGGCGACAGGCCGACCACGGCGATGGTTTTCACGCGCTGGAGCAGGGCGCGAATGTCTTCGGATGATGGATTATGGAAGCTCATGCCAGTTCCTTGGTCATCACGTAGTCATCCATCACGTACCCCTCCCCGATGTCTTCCATTATGATCGTCGCCACCGTGAATCCATGCTTCAGATAGGCGTCGATGGCGGGCTGGTTCTTCCGGTTCACCCGCAGCAGCAGCCGGTTGTAGTCATGACTCAGGGCGCGGCGGGTGACCTCGGCGATCAGTCTGCCGCCGATGCCGTGGCGCTGCCAGTCGGGATCGACGTAGAGCTTGTCCAGTTTATAGTCGCCGTCCTGCAAGGGGTGGCCGTGGGCGAAGCCGACCAACTCGTCGCCGGCCATCGCGGCCAGCCAGAGGTCGCCGCGGGCGAGCAGCTGTTTCACCAGGCCGGGCTTGTAGCGCCGGGCCAGCATGTATTCGATCTGTGCCGGGGTGATGATGCCGGGATAACTGGTGCGCCAGATGCGGCCGGCCAGTTCGACCAGGGCCTCGGCCTGGTCCAGTTGCAGCGGGCGGATTTCGATTTCAGTCATAAAGGTCGGGCTCTCCTTCGGGCCGGGTCTTGAACCGTCGGTGCAGCCAGAAATACTGCTCCGGCATTTCGCGGACGCGATCCTCGATGAAGGCGTTCATGCGCCGGGTGTCGTCGACCACGTCGTCGGTCGGGTAGTTTTCCCAGGCGGGGTAGAAGCGGGTGACGTAGCGGCCGTCCTGCCAGCGCGTGATGCAGGGTACGACGGCCGCGCCGGTCGCCTTGGCCAGCCGCGGCAGGCCCGAGATGGTGGCGGTCGGCACGCCGAAGAAGGGAACGAAGACGGCATCCTTAGGCCCGAAATCCATGTCCGGCAGGTAATAGAAAGGCAGCCCTTTGCGGATGGCGCGGATCACCGGCTTGATGCCGTCGTGGCGCGAGATCAGCTCGGATTTGCCGAACCGGGTCCGGGCCAGCAGCATGAGCCGGTCCAGGTGGGGATTCTTGATCGGCGAATACATGGAAGCGAAGGTCGGCGGCAGCAGGGTGACCCGTACTCCGCCGAGATTGAGGCCGACAAAGTGCGGCGTCAGCAGGATCAGGGGCTTGCCGGCATGGGCCTCGAAATTCTCCAGGCCTGCGAAGCGGACCGTTCTTTCCACCTCGGCACGGCTGCCCCACCAGGAGATGGTTTCCAGCACGCTGGCGCGGCCCACGGCGCGGAAATGGGCCTTCGCCAACCGCGCCCGTTCGGTCTCGCCGAGTTCCGGAAAACTCAGGCGCAGATTGGTCAGGACCACCTTGCGCCGGCTTTTCACCAGGGCATGGAGCAATACCCCGAGCCATTCGCCCAGGCGGGCCAGGGCGGCTGCGGGCAGTAAGCGCCAGAGCAGCCAGAGCAGGGCGATGCCGATCCGGCTCATAGCGCGGGTCCTTCCGGTGGTCGTTCGCTGCCGCTGATCCGGTGCAGCCGGTAGCTCCACAGATATTGTTCGGGCAGTTGCCGGATGCGGTCTTCCAGGGTCCGGTTGACGATCCGGCAGGCTGCCGCGGTGTCGGCCGGCAGGTCGGGCAGCGCCTCGATCACCAGCCGGTAGCCGCGGCCCCAGGACAGGCGCTCGCACTGGAACAGCAGCAGCGAGGCATGGGTCTTGTCGTGCAGGCGGTAGAGCAGGGTGGGCATGTAGGCCCAGCGATCGAAGAACGGCGTCCAGATGCCGTCGCCGTCGTTGGCGTGCTGATCGGGCAGGACCCAGGCCGCTTCGTTCTGCTTCAACGCCTTGAACAGGGCACGCACGCCGGCCAGGTTGGGCTCCACCGCCCGGCCCAGGGTGCCGCTGCGGCCGCGCTGCATCAGCTCATGGAACCAGACCTGACGCGGTTTGCGGTAGAGGGCGATCATCGGCATGCGGCTGGCCAGGTACAGGCCGGCCAGTTCCAGGCAGCCCAGATGCGGGCCCAGCACGATCAGGCCGTTGCCACGTGCGAGGCCGGCCTCGACATGTTCCCAGCCCTGCACCTCCCGGATCAGGCCGGTGACTTCGCCGAGCGGGCGCAGCCAGATGGCCGGCAGTTCGACCAGCATCTTGCCCAGCTCCATGCCGACCCGCATCAGCATGAGCGGGGAATAGAGACCGGCGTGGCGCAGGTTGTCGCGGATGATCCTGCGATGGCGGCCGCGCAGCAGGGCCAGCAGGCCGAGTTTTGCGCCCACCAGATGGAGCAGGGGCAGCGGGAGGCGGGCAACGAGGCCCAGAAAGGTAAGCATTGACGGCAGATTGACCTATTTTCGCCGGAAGACTAGCATGTCGTGACCGCCGAGTTAACGGACAACTTGCAGGGCGGCAGGGCAAAGGCCCGAAAATCTGCTAAATCGTCACCGCTTCTCAGGTCCCCGAAGCCGGTAACGCCGGCTAAAGTTTGGGGACAATGAGGACGCATCATGAGTGAATACCTGTTTACCTCCGAATCCGTATCCGAAGGTCATCCCGACAAGGTCGCCGACCAGATTTCAGATGCCGTTCTGGACGCCATCCTGGCCCAGGACCCGACTGCCCGGGTCGCGGCCGAGACTCTGGTCAGCACCGGTCTGGTCATCCTGGCCGGCGAGATCACGACCAAGGCACAAGTGAATTATGCCCATGTGGCGCGCGACACCATCCGCCAGATCGGCTACGGCGATCCCAACCTGCGTTTCGATGCCGACGGCTGCTCGGTCCATGTCTGCTACGGCCAGCAAAGCCCGAACATCGCCCAGGGCGTGGATCACGCCTCCGATGACGTGCTCAATCAGGGTGCCGGCGACCAGGGCCTGATGTTCGGTTATGCCTGCGACGAGACGCCGTCGCTGATGCCCATGCCGATCTACCTGGCTCATCGCCTGGTCGAACGCCAGGCCCTGCTGCGCAAGGACGGCCGTCTGCCCTGGCTGCGCCCTGATGCCAAGTCGCAGGTGACGCTCAAGTATGTCGACGGCCGGCCGGTCGCGGTCGATACCGTGGTCCTGTCCACCCAGCACAGCCCTGAATTCACCCCGCCCGACATGCAGAAGAGCCTGCACGAAGCGGTGATCGAGGACATCATCAAGCCGGTCCTGCCGCGCGAAATGACCAAGGGCAACGTCAATTATCTGGTCAACCCGACCGGCTGTTTCGAGATTGGCGGCCCGCACGGCGACGCCGGCCTGACCGGCCGCAAGATCATCGTCGACACCTACGGCGGCGCGGCCCCGCACGGTGGCGGCGCCTTCTCCGGCAAGGATCCGTCCAAGGTCGACCGCTCGGCGGCCTACGCCGCCCGTTACGTGGCCAAGAACATCGTCGCCGCCGGACTGGCCAGCAAATGTCTGGTCCAGGTCAGCTACGCCATCGGCGTTGCCCACCCGACTTCGATCATGGTCGAGACCTACGGCACCGGCAAGGTTTCCAACGAGCGGCTGACCGAACTGGTCCGCGCCCACTTCGACCTGCGGCCCAAGGGCATCGTGCAGATGCTCGACCTGCTCAGACCGATCTATCGCAAGTCGGCAGCCTACGGCCACTTCGGTCGCGACGAGCCCGAGTTCACCTGGGAAGCGACGGACAAGGCGGACGAACTGAAGGCAGCAGCGGGGCTTTAATTACATGCCCCAGATCATCCTCCACCCGGACAAGGAACGTTCGGTCTTCCGCCGTCACCCGTGGCTGTTCGCCGGTTCGGTCGCCCATCTCAAGGGCCGGGCCAATTCGGGCGACACGGTGGAGGTGCTGACCGACGACGGCCGACCGATGGGCAAGGCGGCCTGGAGTCCGAAGTCGCAGATCCGGGCCCGGATGTGGACTTTCGATCCGGATGAAACGGTCGATGACGCCTTCTTCAAGCGCCGCGTGGCGCAGTCAGTGGCACGCCGGGCAGTGATGCCGGAATTGCGCGGACAGCAGGGTTTGCGCCTGATCCACGCCGAATCGGATGGTCTGCCTGGCGTCATCGCCGACCAGTACGGCGACACGGTGGTGGTGCAGTTGACCTCGACCGGCGCCGACAAATGGCGCAAGGCGATCGTCAATGCGCTGGTCAAGGTGACCGGCTGCGCCCGGGTGTTCGAGCGCTCCGACTCCGACGTGCGCGGCATGGAAGGCCTGGAACCGGTGACTGGCTGGGTCCACGGCGAAGCGCCGGAAGGTGGCATCGTTATTGACGAAAACGGCGTCCGGCTGGGCATCGACGTCGAAGGCGGCCACAAGACCGGCTTCTACCTCGACCAGCGTGACAACCGGCGTCTGCTTGGCGAGTTGTCGGCCGGCAAGAGCGTGCTCAACTGCTTCTGCTACACCGGTGGATTCTCCTTGCAGGCTCTGGCAGGCGGCGCGACGAACGTGCTGTCAATTGACTCATCCGGCCCCGCGCTCGACCGGGCGCGCGCCAATCTGGCCCTCAACCAGAACCTGCCGGCCGATCGTGCCGAATGGCTTGAAGCCGACGTGTTCCTGGCGCTGCGCGAATTCCGGAAAGAAGGTCGAACCTTCGACATCATCGTCCTCGATCCGCCCAAGTTTGCCCCTTCTGCTGCTCATGCCGAGCGTGCCGCGAGGGCCTACAAGGACATCAACCTGCTCGGCTTCCGCCTGCTCAATCCGGGCGGCCTGCTGATGACCTATTCCTGCTCCGGCGGCATCGGCCTGGAACTGTTCCAGAAGATCGTCGCCGGCGCGGCGCTCGACGCCGGGCGCGATGCCCGCATCGTCCGCCGTTTGGCCGGTTCGGCCGACCACCCGATTGGCCTCGCGTATCCGGAAGGCGAATACCTCAAGGGTTTATTGGTTCAGGCCGATTGATTTAGAATCCGCACTACCGAGGAGCGCTGCGAGGGTCATTCCCCAGGCTCGGTTCCAAACTGCGCTCACCTGTACAACCCGTGCCGGGCACGGGGCGCCAGGTGAGAGCGCCCTCCCCGGCCACAGTTTTCAAGGAGCTTACTGTGGCTGAATTTACCGATTACAAAGTTGCCGATATGGCTCTGGCCTCGTGGGGCCGCAAGGAAATCCGCATCGCCGAGACCGAGATGCCCGGCCTGATATCCACCCGCGCCGAGTACAAGGACGCGCAGCCGCTCAAGGGTGCTCGCATCGCCGGCTCGCTGCACATGACCATCCAGACCGCCGTGCTGATCGAGACGCTGACCGCGCTCGGCGCTGAAGTGCGCTGGGCCTCGTGCAACATCTATTCGACCCAGGACCATGCCGCTGCCGCCATCGCCGCCGAAGGCATCCCGGTCTACGCCTACAAGGGTGAGACCCTGGACGAATACTGGGACTACACCCACCGCATCCTGGACTGGCCGAACGAGCCGGCCAACATGATCCTCGACGACGGCGGCGACGCCACGCTGCTACTGCATCTGGGCGTGAAGGCCGAGAAGGATCGCGCGGTCATCGGCAAGCCGACCAACGAAGAGGAAAAGTGCCTGTACGCGGCGATCAATCGCACACTCGACCAGGATCCGGCCTGGTACTCGAAGCGCATCGGCCACATCAAGGGCGTGACCGAAGAGACCACCACCGGTGTGCATCGCCTGTACCAGATGGCCGAGGAAGGCCGCCTCGCCTTCCCGGCGATCAACGTCAACGACTCGGTGACCAAGTCCAAGTTCGACAACCTGTACGGCTGCCGCGAATCGCTGATGGACGGCATCAAGCGCGCCACCGACGTGATGGTGGCCGGCAAGATCGGCGTGGTGCTGGGTTATGGCGACGTGGGCAAAGGCTGCGCTCAGGCCTTCAAAGGCCTCGGCGCAACAGTCTGGGTGACCGAGATCGATCCGATCTGCGCCCTGCAGGCCGCGATGGAAGGCTACCGCGTGGTGACCATGGACGAGGCGGCCTCTCAGGGCGACATCTTCGTCACCGCGACCGGCAATGTGAACGTGATCACCCACGACCACATGGCCGCGATGAAGGACCAGTCCATCGTCTGCAACATCGGCCACTTCGATTCGGAAATCGACGTCGCCAGCCTGCGTCAGTACGAGTGGGACAACATCAAGCCCCAGGTCGATCACATCATCTTCCCGGATGGCAAACGGATCATCCTGCTGGCAGAAGGCCGTCTGGTGAACCTGGGTTGTGCCACCGGCCACCCCAGCTTCGTGATGTCCAACTCGTTCACCAACCAGACCCTGGCCCAGATCGAGTTGTTTAACCACACCGACAAGTACGAAAAGCAGGTCTACGTGCTGCCCAAGCATCTGGACGAGAAGGTGGCGCGTCTGCACCTGAAGAAGATCGGCGCGCATCTGACCCAGCTATCGGCCGATCAGGCCGCCTACATCGGTGTGCCGGTGAATGGCCCGTACAAGGCCGATCATTACCGCTACTGATCAGTTGGGCAGGGCAGCCTGCCCGTTGACCGGCAGCCGGATGGTGATCAGCAGACCGCCGTCCGGCGCATCGGCCAGTGTAATTGTGCCGCTGTGCGATTCGGCAACCTGCCGGACGATGGCCAGGCCCAGCCCGCTACCGGGGATGTCGGCCTGCACCAGGCGATAGAATCGGTCGAACACCCGCTCCCGCTCGGCTTCCGGAATGCCGGGGCCGGTATCACTTACGGTCAGTACGGCCTGGTCTTCCTCGGGCCAGACCGCCACGTCCACCTGGCCGCCTGCAGGGATGTAGCGCAGGGCGTTGTCCACCAGATTGTTCAACATGACGCGCAAACCGTCGCGATTTCCCTGGATGGCAACCGGTTCCGCGCGCGTGATGCCAACGTCGATGTGACGCGCTTCAGCCTGATCCGAAAAGTCCGCCACCACTTTTTTCGCCAGTTCGTCCAGACGAACCTCGTCCAGGGCCTCGGGTTGAATGCCCGGTTCCAGCCGGGCCATGCGCAACATCTGGTCGATCAGATGGGAGGCCCGTTCCACGCCGGATTCGAGCTGGCTGAGCGATTCGGCCCAGTCGGCGGGACTGGTGGATTGCCGCATCAACTGGCTGCGCAGCTTGATGGCGGTGAGCGGGGTGCGTAACTCATGGGCGGCATCCGCAATGAAGCGGCGCTGGCTGGTCAATGCTTTATCCAGCCGGCCGAGCAGATCGTTCAGGGCACCAACCAGAGGTGCGACTTCCTCGGGCAAGCCATGGGTCTCGATGGCATGCAGGGCGGGCGCGTCGCGCTGGCCGATCTCGCGCTGGACCTGTTTCAAGGGCGTCAGTGATCGGCCTACAGCAGTCCAGATCAGGCTGCCCAGCCCAGCGACCAGGATGATCAGCGGCAACAGCATCCATTGGATGATGGGGGTGAACATTTTCTGCCGGTGGCTGGAAGGATTGCCAACCTGGATGATCAATCCGCTGTTGCGCAGGGTGTAAATATGCCACTCGTCGTTTTGCCAGTGGACGACATGGAGGCCGTTCTTTTGCGGTGGGGGTCCCACCTTCTTGTCCAGAGACGAATATTGCAGTGTTCCATCCTCATCCCAGATCTGGCTCATGAACTCGCCGGGATCCTTTTCATCGGTGTCGCTGCCGTCATCGGACACCACGCCGTGCCGTAGCACGGAAAAGGCGATCTGCTCCAGAGTGTCGTCGCGCAGTTCGTTGAATGCATTCCAGGCCAGGCTGTAGGTAATCAGACTGACGATCAGGCCGGTAAGCAGCAACGCGCTGATCTGCCAGAGTAGAAGTTGCCGCCGGATCGATTTCATTGCGGCTCGGTGACCTTGTAACCGACTCCGCGCACATTGCGTATCCAGTCACTGCCAAGCTTGCGGCGCAGATTGTGAAGATGTACTTCCACCGCGTTGCTGCTCACTTCCTCGTCCCAGCCGTAGATGCGTTCTTCCAGTTGTTCCTTCGACAGGACAGTGCCCGGGTTCTCCATGAGGCATTCCAGCAGGGTGAATTCCCGTTGCGACAGGGCGAGTGGCTTGCCATCAAGGCTGACCTCGTGGGTAAGCTGATTCACTTTCAGGGTTCCCAGCACCATCTCGGGTTGTGCCCGGCCGGCATGTCGGCGGATGAGCGCGCGAACCCGAGCGATCAATTCATGCAGGTCGAAGGGTTTGACCAGATAGTCATCGGCGCCCAGATTGAGGCCGGCGACCCGATCCTGAACCGCGTCACGTGCGGTGATGATGAGGACCGGGATCATGTTGTTTTTCTGCCGTTGTTTCTTGAGCAGGGCCAGGCCATCCTGGCGCGGCAGGCCCAGATCCAGGAGCAGCAGGGCATAGGTGCCAGAGTCCAAGGCAAGTTCGGCAGCCAGGCCGTCGCGCACCCAGTCTACGGCATAGCTCTCCATGCGCAGGGCCTGTTCCACGCTGGTGCCAATCAAGGGGTCGTCTTCAGCCAACAGGATTTTCATGGCGTTACCTGATAACGGAGAGGTGATGCATATCGCGAAAATACACTCTACGCGTATTCAGAAAATAAAAAAGCGGGGCAGAGCCCCGCTTCTATCAACCGTGAGGGTTGATTACTTGGCAGCGCCGTCAGCAGCGGGAGCAGCAGCGTCAGCCTTCTTGGCAGCGGCCTTCTTGGCCTTCTTGTGATGCTTCTTGACAGCCTTCTTGGCGGGGGCAGCCTTGGCATCAGCAGCGGGAGCAGCAGCTTCGGTCTTGGCGGGTTCGGCAGCGGCCTTGTCAGCAGCTTGGGCAACGCCCATGGACAGGAAGGAAGCGGCGGCCAGCAGGGCGATCAGGGTACGGTTCATTTAAAACTCCTTAAGGTGTGGAAGATTTGGGTGCCTTACGTATCAGGCGTTCGGCAGATTGCATTTTCCATGGGAAGACTTAAAACATACTTAAGGAAGCTTAATTAGTCGCAGGACGAAAAGATTTCCACAACGCATTGATTTCGCGTAGTATCCGCCCCTCGTTGTGCAGTACAGCTGTATCTGATCCCTAAGGGACTGCTGTCTTCGCAGCCCCATCAGCCCCAACCTCCCTGCGTCGCCCTTTTCTGTTGGCCGCGTGATTTTCGGTTGGCGCCGATGTTACGCAGCCACCGCCGGTTTTGACCCGGCGATATGGCTATTTTGCCCGCCGTCATGGTGGGCGGTGAGCTATTGGAAAGGCAACACAAATGAATTTCTCCGAACTCGGACTCAATCCCCTCATCCTGAAGGCTGTCGAAACTTCGGGCTATACCGAACCGACCGCGGTCCAGGAACAGGCCGTGCCGGCTGCCCTGGCGGGCAAGGACTTGCTGGTCTCTGCGCAGACCGGTTCCGGCAAGACTGCCGCGTTCATGATGCCCAGTCTGTGCCGTCTGGTCGAACCGTCGACCGTGAAGGGTTCTGGCCCGCGCATCCTGGTACTGACCCCGACTCGCGAACTGGCCATGCAGGTTGAAAAGGCCGCTGCCACCTACGGCCGCGAGATGCGCAAGCTGCGCACGGTCAGCCTGGTCGGCGGCGCACCCTACGGCCCCCAGCTCAAGCAGCTGTCACAGCCGGTCGACGTCGTGGTCGCCACCCCCGGCCGCCTGATGGACCACATGGAACGCGGCAAGATCGACTTCGACCGTCTTGAAGTGCTGATTCTGGATGAAGCCGACCGCATGCTGGACATGGGCTTCGTCGATGACATCAAGGCGATTGTCGCCAAGACCCCGGCGACTCGCCAGACCCTGCTGTTCTCGGCCACCCTGGACGGCGTGGTCGGCAAGCTGGCCCGCGAACTGACCCGCGATGCCCTGCGCATCGAAGTCGCCCGCAAGGAAGATCCCGAAGCGCAGATCGAACAGAAGCTGCATTTCTTCGACGATCCCAGCCACAAGATGCGCCTGCTCGACGCACTGGCCCGCGACACCAATCTGAATCAGGCCGTGGTGTTCACCGCGACCAAGGCTGGCGCCGAGGAGTTGTCGGAAGAACTACGCGATCGCGGCTTCCTGGCCGAAGCGCTGCATGGCGACATGCCCCAGCACAAGCGCACCCGCACCTTGGATCGCGTCCGCACCGGCCGCACCCAGTTCCTGATCGCCACCGACGTGGCCGCGCGCGGCATCGACGTCGCCGGCATCAGCCACGTGATCAACTTCGATCCGCCGCGTCAGGCCGAGGACTACGTCCACCGCATCGGCCGTACCGGCCGTGCCGGTCGCAGCGGTATCGCCGTGACCCTGGTCGGTTTCAAGGAACGTCATCTGGTGCGCAACATCGAGCGCTACACCGGCCAGTCCATCGCCGTGGAAATCATTCCCGGTCTGGAGCCGACCAGCAAGCCGCGTCCAGAAGGTCCCCGCACCAGCAAGCCCTGGGGCGACAAGCCCGGTTACAAGGGCAAGTCGAGTTTTGGCGGTGGTGGCTGGAAGGGCGGTGAGCGCGCTCCGAGTTCGGCCAAGCCGGGCGGTTACAAGGGCAATAGCGAGAACAAGCCGCGTCCTGCTGCCGCTACGGCGCAGCCGGCGCACAAGCCCAAGCGGGCCGAGCGTTTCTGGTAATGATTGAATGATCCCGCGCAGGCGGTAATCAGGTTGGTGCAAAACTCCCGCTTCGGCGGGAGTTTTGCATTCAGAGGTGATACTGCCGACTCTCGGCCTTCACCGTCTCCACCAGCGCGGCCACATTCTCCGGCGGCGTGAACTGCGAAATACCGTGGCCCAGGTTGAACACGTGGCCTGAGCCCTTGCCATAACTGGCCAGGATGCGCCTGGCCTCGGCCGAAACCGCGTCGGGCGTGGTCAGCAATATGCTCGGGTCCATGTTGCCCTGCAGGGCAACCCGGTCACCGACGCGCTGGCGCGCTTCGCCGATATCGATCGCCCAATCCAGGCCGACTGCATCGGCGCCGCAACTGGCGATCTGATCCAGCCAGAGTCCGCCGCCCTTGGTGAACACGATGCGCGGTACCGCGCGGCCTTCGCTTTCCCGCTTCAGGCCGGCCATGATGCGGGCCATGTAGGGCAGCGAGAATTCAAGATAGGCCGCCTGGGTCAGCATGCCGCCCCACGAGTCGAACACCATCACGGCCTGGGCGCCGGCCTCGATCTGGGCATTCAGGTAGTCGATCACCGCCGTGGTCGTCACGTCCAGGATGTGATGCATCAGGTCCGGGCGGGCGTACATCAGCTTCTTCACTTTGGCGTAGGTGTCGCTGCCTTCGCCCTCGACCATGTAGCAGGACAGGGTGAACGGGCTGCCGGAAAAGCCGATCAGCGGCACCGAACCGTCCAGCGCCTTGCGGATCTCCGATACGGCGTCGATCACGTAGCGCAGCTTGTCATGCGGGTCCGGCGCGGCGAGATCGCGTATCTCCCACTCCTCGCGCAACGGGCGTTCGAACTTCGGCCCCTCGCCATCGGCGAAATACAGGCCCAGGCCCATGGCGTCGGGCACGGTCAGGATGTCGGAGAACAGGATGGCCGCATCAAGGCCGTAGCGGGCCAGCGGCTGGAGTGTGACTTCGGTTGCCAGCGAGGGCGATTTGCACAGGTTCAGAAAGCTGCCGGCGCGGGCGCGGGTGGCGCAATATTCCGGCAGGTAGCGACCGGCCTGGCGCATCAGCCAGGTCGGCGTGTAGTCGGTCGGCTGGCGCATCAGTGCGCGCAGGAAGGTATCGTTTTTCAGGTTGGTCATCGTTTTGTCCGGCGGAAAATCACCGACATTCTACTTCAGCCGGGCAGGCTTGCCGGTGGCGGCGTGAGCCAGCCTTGGCTGTGGAAGGCCATGTAAAGCCCGATGTTGACGGCGATCAAAAGCAGGACCGCCAGGAAGCCGATGGCCGAATCGCCGATGAAACGGGGGGCAATGGTGCGAGTCAGTCGCCAGATCGGCAGGGTGATGACGTCGAAGAATCGCCAGACCACGTTGCTGCGGTAACCGGGTCCGGCCAGCACGGCCAGCACCCCTTTGCCGATGAAGGTATAGATCAACAGCCGGAGGACCATCTGCACGATCAGGAACAGGTCGGTCATTTACGCGCGGCGGCCCTGATCGAAGGATAGCGGACGTTCTCCACCATGTTCTGGGTCGCGCGGTCCGGCGCGGGGGTGACCAGGCTGACCAGGATGATGCTGACGAATCCGGCCGGGATGCCGAAGATACCGGCCGACACGTCCGAGATGTCGAACCACTTGGCCATGCCGAAATATTTCACGTTGATCAGGTAATACAGGGTGATGCCCAGGCCGATCACCATGCCGGCCACCGCGCCCTGTTTGGTGGCCCGTTTCCAGAAGATGCCCAGTACCAGCGCCGGAAAGAAGCAGGCGCCGGCGATGGAAAAGGCCCAGGCCACCATGGACAGGATGGTGTCGGGTTTCAGGGCGGCGACGTAGGCGGCGATCAGGGCGACGAACAGCAGCAGGCCTTTCGAGACGGCAAGCCGGCGGGTCGTGGTGGCGTCCTGGTTGATGATCTTGTAGTAGATGTCGTGCGACAGGGCGTTGGCAATGGTCAGCAGCAGGCCATCGGCGGTGGACAGCGCCGCCGCCAGGCCGCCGGCGGCGACCAGTCCCGCCACCACGTAGGGCAGGCCGGCGATTTCCGGTGTGGCGAGTACGATCACGTCCGGGTTCAGGGTCAGCTCAGCCAGTTGCAGGATGCCGTCGTGGTTGATGTCTTCCACCTTGACCAGACCCAGCTTGGCCCACGAATGCACCCAGTTGGGCAACTCGGCGATGTTGCTGCCAATCAAATTTGTATAGACCTCGTATTTGGCAAATACCGCGTAGGCCGGCGCGGTGAAATAAAGCAGCGAGATGAACAGCAGCGACCAGAACACCGATTCCCGCGCCTGTTTGACGCTGGGCGTGGTGTAGTACCGGATCAGGACGTGAGGCAGGGCCGCCGTGCCCACCATGAGACAGAAGGTCAGGGCCAGGAAATTGAGCCGGGCGCTGTTGCGCTCGGCGGCGGTGTCGCCCGGAAACGGCTCGGCATGGCGGGTCAGCGGCTTGGCCTTGCCGGCTGCGATGTCCATGTCCTTGGTCAGCTGATCGATGCGGTTCTGCCGTTCGTCGGGCGTCAGCACATTGTCGTGCTGCTTCAGGCTGTCGATTTCCCTGCCGATGGTGGCAGCACGCCGGGCATAGGCCGCACGGGCAGAGACCTGTGCCGGATCGGCCATGATCTCTGTTTCCCGCTCGGTCACCTTTTCCAGCACCGAGCCGTACACCAGCTGCGGGATCGGGACGCTGGTGACCTTGTACGACATGAACACCACCGGCATCAGGTAGGCGATGATCAGGATGATGTATTGCGCGACCTGGGTCCAGGTCACCGCGCGCATCCCGCCCAGGAAGGAGCAGACCAGGATGCCGCCCAGGCCGACGAACACGCCGGTCTCGAAATTGATGTCGAGGAAGCGGCTGGTGATGATGCCGACGCCATAGATCTGCGCGGTGACATAGGTGAACGAGGCCAGGATGGTGCCGACCACGGCCAGCGACCGTGCGGCGTGACCGCCGTAACGCGCACCGATGAAATCGGGGATGGTGAACTCGCCGAATTTGCGTAGATAAGGCGCCAGCAGCAGCGCGACCAGCACGTAGCCGCCGGTCCAGCCCATCACGAAGGCCAGTCCGTCGTAGCCTTTCTGATAGAGCGTGCCGGCCATGCCGATGAAGGACGCGGCGCTCATCCAGTCGGCGCCGGTCGCCATGCCGTTGAACACGGCGGGCACCCGGCGACCGGCGACGTAGTATTCGACCACGTCGGTGGTCCGGGTCAGGATGCCGATGCTCGCGTAGAGCAGCACGGTCGCAGCCATGAAGGTCCAGCCGATCCACTTCTCGGGCATGCCCATGTACTCGGCCACGGCCAGCGCCAGCACGAACATCACGAAGCCGCCGGTGAAGAAACTGTAGTAGCGCTTGAGATTCTGGGCGAAGGCGCGCATCAGCGTTCTTCTTCCGCGACGTCGTACTCTTCGTCCAGCCGGTTCATGCGCCGGGCGTAGATCCAGATGATCAGGACATAGACGAACAGCGCGCCTTGCGCCCCCACGTAAAAGGGGACCGGGAAATCCAGGAAGGTGAAGGCCGCCAGATCACGGGCGAACCAGGCGATGCAGAAGGTCACGACAAACCACACGACGAGCAGGCTTCCGGTCAGCCAGAGATTTTTCCGCCAGTATTCGCGGCGCGTGTCCGGAACGTGCATGTCCATCCAAAGAACGTGATTATCAGGACGAGTATATCCAATTCAGCCCGACCAGGAGACCCAGCGCTGGGCCTTTTCCAGATCGCGCAGGCTGTTGTAATGGCGGGACTGCCGCCGTTTCGCCAGGGGCAGTGCCGCCAGTAAAAGCTGGGCCGTCGCAAGGGCATCCGCCAGCGCGCTATGGCGCGCGTAGTTGGCGATGTGGAAATGGCCGGCCCAGTCGTCCAGCGCCCGGTAATGGCGGGCCTTTTCCGGCAGCAGGCTGGGCATCAGGTAGGCGAGGTCCAGCCAGGGGTGCTTGAAATCGAGACCCAGATACTCGCGCATGGCGCGCCGGATCATGGTTTCGTCGAAGGTGACATGGAAGGCGACCAGGGGCGATTTGCCCAGGTAGCCAAGAAAGGCGGCCAGCGCCTCGGCCGGCGGCATGCCTTCCCGCTGGGCCTCGCCGCCGATGCCGTGGATCAGGATGTTGTCCTTGCTGCTGACCGTGTCCTGGCGCAGGACGACTTCGAAGCTGTCGGTCAGATCGATCCGGCCGCCGATGACGGCCACGGCGCCGATGGCGATGAGCCGGTCGCGGGTCAGGTCCAGCCCGGTCGATTCGACGTCGACCACGACATAACGCGCGGCGTTGAACTCGATGTTGCCGTCCTCCGGCACCAACTGCCGCCAGCGCTGGACGGCCTGGGCAGCCGGTGGATCGAGCGGTGGACGCTTGCGGAAAAGGTCGAGCAGGCCCATGACCGGCTCAGACCTGGTAACTCATGGCCAGCCGGGCCTGCACCTTGCGCGCCTGCCGGAACGATTCCTTCAGGATGCGCCGGTCCAGGTCGTTGAGCTGGTCCGGGTTGATCCGGTTGTCCATGGCCTGGCCGGCTTCATTCGCATCGTGCTGGCGGCGCAGGCGCAGAAGCTGGATGAAATAGAAGGCCGACATCCAGCCCTCGACCTCGGCGCGCGGGATGTTCAGCCTGGGTGCCACGGCGCGCAGGCGGGCCGCCGTGCCGGTAGCGGCGACGCCGGTGGCCAGCGCGAAGATCCGGGCGGCGTCGACGAAGGGCGTGGCGCCGTTGACTTTCAGGTCCAGCGTGCGGGCATGCTCGCCGCCCGAGGCCACCACGAAGTCGCGCACCAGACCGAGCGGCGGGCTGTTGTGCAGCGCATTGGCGGCCATCTGGTGCAACATGGCCGGGCTGTCGGCGATGCGCGCCAGCAGCCAGCGACGCAGTTCCTCGGCCAGCGCCTCCTTGCCGGAAAGCGACCGGAAATCGAAGAAGATGCTGGCATTGAGCAGCGCCTCGGGGTCGCCGTTGTCCATCCAGCGGGCGAAGGTCGACTTCCATTCCTCCAGCGACAGACACCACTTCGGATTGCGCGCCATGATGTCGCCCTTGCACAGCGGGAAACCGCAGGCGTCGAGGGCGATGTTGATGCGGTCGGCAAAGCGGAGCAGTTCCGCGCGGACCTCTTCGGCGTTCTCGCCCGGCGCGAGTTCGAAGATGATGCCGTTATCCTGATCGGTCGCCAGCGTCTGTTCCAGCCGGCCTTCGGAGCCGAATGCCAGCCAGCAGAAGGGATGCCGGCAATGGTTGGAGGCGGCGCACTCCAGTTCGATGACCCGCTCGGTCAGCAGGTCGTTCAGGGTCGACAGAATCTGGCTGAGCTGCTCCGCCGCCACGCCCTGGGCCAGCATGTTGTGGCCCAGTTGCCGGATGTCGTCGGCCGCCTTCTGCAACTGGGTCAAATTGGCGGCGGCATGGATCGTGGTCGACACCTGCGTCACGCCGACCCGTTGCAGCGAGAACAGGTCCTTCTCCGAAACCACCCCGGTCAGACGGTCGCCTTCGACCGCCAGGATGTGGCGGAAACCGTGCCGCGCCATGGCCAGCGCCGCCTCGAAGGCATGGGCGGTGGACGGCAGCGTCACCGGGTCGGGTGACATCATCACGCGCATCGGCGTATCGAGGTTGGCGTTCGGCAGGATCACCCGGCCAATCAGGTCGTGGACCGTGAACATGCCCAGCGGTCGCTGGGCCTCGTCGGTGATCACGATGGAGCCGATCTTGGCCTCGCGCATGGTTTCCAGCGCGCTGCCCAGCGGCGTTTCCGGGCCGCAGGTGATCGGCTGACGGCGGGTGATCTCGGCCAGCGGTGTTTCCAGGGACTGCTGGGCCGAAACGGTCGAGGCGTAATGGGCCTGGGTCTGGAGTTGCGACTGGGCCAGCAGGTCGGCCAGCCGGAAGGTGCAGAAATCGTGGAACGGCTGCGATAGCCGCAGCAACTGATGGAAGTCGGCGGCCGGCAATTCATAGGAGAACACGTCGGTTTGCGCCCGGAAGGTGCTGACCACCGGACGCCGGGCCAGCAAGGCACCGATCGGGAAACACTCGCCCTCATGCAGTTCCAGCCAGGCCTCCTTGTCGTTCTGCGCGCCCTCGATGGCGCCCTGCTTGATGATGTAGAAGGTCTGCACCTCGCCCTGATCGGCTGGCAATACCACCTCGTTCTTGCCGTAATAGGCCAGCTTGAGCCGCCCGGCCAGCCAGGCGAGATGGTCATGCTCCATCCGGTCGAATGGCGCGAAACGGCCTAGATGGTCGATGGTGGCGGCGATGAGTGCGTTGGGGGCGGTCATGATGATTCCGTATTCCTGGCGTCCATTTGCTGTCTGATATAGTGATTGCCCCATCGGTACCTGGATACGTATCCATGCCAATCAAGGCAACACAATTTATTGCTCTTCCGATTTGCGTATTCTTACAAATAAC
>JARLJM010000054.1 GCA_031291185.1 Parasulfuritortus sp.
CCCCCCTTGATGTCTGGATAGATCGCCTAGTAACCCCTTCCTGAAGCGGGGTAAATATTAGCAGAGTCTTTCCGGCTCAGGGATGGGCCATCAACCTTGGCGCAGTTGCGGGAAAAACAGGGTGACGACTTCGCTGTGGTTCATTTCCGCAATCAGTCGGATCGTCGCGATATTCGCGGGTTTGAGCCCGGTCAGCTGCCACACGCGGTCATCGACGAGGGGCGTGATCGCATCGCTTTCCAGTTTGCGCTCCATGCCGTCGGTCATGATCCTGGCCAGATTAAGAAATGCCGCATCGCCCCGAAAAATCTCGTCCGCCGACGCGGGTTTGATCTGGCCTTCAATCGCGCAACTCAGGCGAGGCGGCAGGTTCCACTTGGCCATCAGTTCAGCACCTATCTGGGCATAGTCGCAGCCCAACAAACTACGTTCGACCTCATCCAGGGGAGCGCTGTCCTGCTCGGACTGTTTTTGTGCCTGTTCCGCAAGTTCGGGTTCGACCTGATACATGACCAGGTGACCCAAATCCGCCAACAGGCCGGTCACGAAAAACCGCTCCAGATCGCCCAGGCGCGCCATCTCGGCCCCTGTTCGGGCGATCAGCGCACGCATCACACTGTTGCTCCAGAATCGGGTCATGTTCATGCTCGTCGGCGCCATCCCCTTGAACATGGCGGACACCGAGGTCGCCAGCACGATGTCGTGCACTTGCTGCATGCCCAGTACGCTGACTGCGCGCGACACAGTATCGACCCGGCTCATTAGACCGAAGTAGACGCTGTTGACCACATGCAGGAGCCTCACGGTCAGGCCGGCATCGGCCGCCACCACGCTGGACAATTCATTGATCGAGCTCTTGGGATTATCGAGCACCGCCCTGACCTGGTGATACACCGCAGGCAGCGAGGCCAGCTTTTCGATCCCGGCAACCATCTCTTTGGCAGTCATCATCGACATTCCCCTTTAGCTCTGCATCTCGATTTCAGGCAGCGACGAACTTTGACGGCTACGTGCCGACGGGTCGGGGGCCTCTGCCGAAAGCACCGGCCTGCCGCCATCGCCATGAACCAGCAGGTGGAACTGGCGAGGCGAATCGGCACTGGCCTTCGCCTCTTCGAAATCGATCCGCCCCTCGCGGTACAGCCTGACGATCGCCTGATCGAAGCTTTGCATGTCCTCGCTGCTGCCCCGTTCAATCATGTCCTTCAGTTCATCCAGGCGACCTTCGCGGATCAGCTGCTTCATGTGATAGTCAGCCATGAAGACCTCAACTACCGGGATGCGCCGCCCATCGATACCGCGTACCAGACGCTGGCCGACAATCCCCAACAGACAGGACGCCAGATCGAACAGCACGGTCGAGCGATTCTCCAGCGGGAAGAAATTCAGAATCCGGGTCAACGCCTGGTGGGCATTGATGGCATGCAGTGTGGACAGGCACAGGTGGCCTGTGTTGGAAAAGTTGATCACTTCCTGCATGGTCTCGCGATCGCGTATCTCGCCGACCATGATCATGTCCGGCGACTCGCGCAGGGCGTTCACCAGTGCGCTCTGGTAGGACTCGGTATCGGTGCCGACCTCGCGCTGGTTGACGATGGACTTCTGGTGCTTGAACACGAATTCGATGGGATCCTCAATGGTCAAGATGTGGCCGGCCTGACGGGTATTGCGGTGCGAGACCATGGACGCCATGGTGGTCGACTTGCCTGAGCCCGTTGCCCCTACGACCAGAATCAGTCCGCGCCGTTCCATCGCCAGCTGCGACAGCACCGGCGGCATCCCAAGATCGACCAGTTCTGGAATCTGGGCCGAAAGGCGGCGGATCACCATGGCCACAGCTCCCCGCTGACGGAAGACGTTGACCCTGAAGCGGCCGACACTCGCCAGGCTGTAGCCGAAGTTCATCTCCCAGTTGGCCTCGAAGCGGCGTATCTGCTCCTGGCTCATCATGGAGTAGGCCAGAGCATGAACATCTTCAGGGGTCAATTCGGGTGAAGCGATGGGGCGGATCAGGCCTTCGATCTTGATGCTGACGCGGGCGCCCGCTGTAAAGAACAGGTCTGATGCCTCCATCTGCGCCATGGCCTGGAGAAGTTGGGAGATATTCACCATCGAAGCGTCCTCGCGGTTTGCATGGGCGGAAAGATAGCACAAAGGCGGCGCATACCTGCTCGACCATGCGCCAGATCGCCGCCACGCGGGCACTGGATTTCCTGACCGAGCTGGCCTAATCTGATCCCCCGAACCTGCACGACACGACGTTGTCCCGAATGTCATGGAACTGATCCCCGCGCTGCAAAAGAACCGAACCCGCCTGGCGACCTGGCGGCACGACCTCCATGCACATCCCGAACTGGCCTTCGAGGAGCGGCGCACGGCCGACCTGGTGGCGTCCATACTCACGCTCGCCGGCATCGAGGTTCATCGCGGCCTGGCCGAAACCGGCGTGGTCGGCGTATTGAAGGCCGGGACCAGCCCGCGCGCCATCGGCCTGCGCGCCGACATGGACGCCCTGCCCCTGCACGAACAGAACACCTTCCCCCATCGTTCCCAGCACGAAGGCCTGATGCATGCCTGCGGCCACGACGGCCACACCGTCATGCTGCTCGGTGCGGCGGAATACCTCGCCGAAACCCGCAACTTCGACGGCACGATCTACTTCGTCTTCCAGCCCGCCGAGGAAACCATAGGCGGCGCACGGGTGATGATCGAACAAGGCCTGCTTGAGCAGTTCCCCATGGAACAGGTTTTCGGCATGCACAACTGGCCCGGTTTGCCCGCCGGCCAGTTCGCCGTGCACAGCGGTCCGGTCATGGCTTGCGCCGACCAGTTCGACATCGTCGTGCGCGGCCACGGCGCCCATGCCGCCATGCCGCATCAGGGCCGCGACCCGGTCCTGGCCGGAGCTACCCTGATCCAGGCATTGCAAAGCGTGGTCAGCCGCAATGTCGACCCGCTCGATTCGGTCGTGCTGTCCATCACCCGCTTCCAGGCCGGAGAGGCCTACAACATCATCCCGGACGAGGTCCGCATCGGCGGCACCCTGCGCGCCTTTCGCAACGACCTCAGGGACGCGGCCGAGAGTCACATGGAACGCATATGCAACGGTATCGGCGCCGCCCACGGCCTGCAGATCAGCCTGGACTACCGGCGCGGCTATCCTCCGACAGTCAACACCGCCGACGAAGCCGAAATCTGCCGACGGATCGCCACCAATCTAGTCGGCGAAAGCAACGTCCGCTCCAACCTCAACCCATCCATGGGCGCGGAGGACTTCGCCTACTTCCTGCACGAGCGGCCCGGCTGCTATGTCTGGATCGGCAACGGGATGGACGAAGGCGGCTGCATGCTGCACAACCCGCATTACGACTTCAACGACGACATCCTCGCCCTGGGCGCAAGCTATTGGGCGCGTTTGGCGGAACACCTGCTGGAGCCCATATGAAAGACACGTTGAAACCCGGCATCAGCCACAGCCTCAGCTTCACCCTGCCGGACAGCAAGATGGTGCCCGGCCTCTATCCGGAAGCGGCCGAATTCCAGGCCATGCCGCCGGTCTTCGCCACAGGTTTCATGGTCGGCTTCGTGGAATGGGCCTGCCTGCAATCGGTCATTCCTCACCTGGACTGGCCGCGCGAGCAGACTGTCGGCACCCACGTCGACATGAGCCACGAAGCCGCCACACCGGCAGGCATGACGGTCACCGCACGAGTAAAACTGATCGAGGTCGACGGCCGTCGGCTGGTATTCGAGACCGAGGCCGACGATGGTGTCGAGATCATCAGCCGGGGCCGTCATGAGCGTTACATCATCGATACTGAGCGGTTCAATGCGAAGATCATGAAGAAGGGAAAATCATGAGTGAAATTGCCACACTCGCCGGCGGCTGTTTCTGGTGTACTGATGCCGGCTTCGTCGCTCTCAAGGGCGTGGAGAAAGTGGTATCCGGCTACATGGGCGGATCCATTGACCGGCCGACCTACGAACAGGTATGCAGTGGCACGACCGGCCATGCCGAAGTGGTTCAGATCCACTTCGACCCAACCCTGATCAGCTACCGCGACCTGCTCGAAGTCTTCTTCGTCGTCCACGACCCGACCACGCTCAACCGCCAGGGCAACGACACCGGCACGCAATACCGTTCCGCCATCTTCTGGCATACACCTGGGCAAAAGGCCGACGCCGAGGCGATGGTCGCCGGCCTGGCCAGCACCTACGCAAATCCCATCGTCACGGAGATCACGGAGGCAACAACGTTCTGGCCAGCCGAGGATTACCACCAGGATTACTTCGCCAACAACCCGCGCCAGCCCTACTGCCAGTTCGTGGTCGCGCCCAAGGTGGTGAAGGTCAGAACCAAGTTTGCCGAACGATTGAAATAAGGGGGCTTACACCCCGGCCAGCGCCACCAGGCAGCACGGCGTCTATCAATAGCCAAACTCCCCCAGCCACTGCCCCTTGCGAAAATCGATACTCAGCCAGCGGGGGATGTAAGGGCGAGGATCGGCGATATGAAAATCCTCCGAAGGTGCGTGGCCTTCAACTGAAGAGACAGAACAGGCCCGCGTCATCACCGGCCGGAATCTCACCGCCAGGCCGTCGGAAACGGGCGTGGCGTGTTCCGCATCCAGATGATCCCTGAAATGCACCCGCTTGCGGATCAGACAGGAAAACAGCAGTTCCATTTCGGCCAGCAGCGGCGTTTGACGGCTGGCCAGGGCACGCCGGGCCGATGCGCTGAGGCGGACATCAACATCCTTCTCGTTCAGGGTTACGTTCATTGCGCCATCCTTTCTTGGTATGCGGGACATGACCGCCATGCGGCGGTACGGGACTCCTCGATCCAAAGCATACATCAGGACAGTCCGAACAAGACGTCATGCAGCCCTCCAACCTCATCCGACCAAGGTCGGCGGCTACATAACACCAGTCTCATTGCACGCTGGCGATACTCCCGCCCTGCTTACCGGAAGTGGTGCATGTCCTGGCCGATCATTTCCGGCGTCACCAAAGTGATGCCCCTTTCCGACACGTAAAAACGCTTCCGGTCTTCCTCGGCATTGACGCCGATCTGGGTTCCATCGGGAATCTTGCAACCCTTGTCGACCACCACGTTCTTGAGCACGACGCCCTTGCCGATCCGCACATCGGGCAGGATCACCGCCCGCTCAAGCGAAGCACCCTCGCTGATATGAACGTTGGAAAAAAGCACCGACTGACGCACCGTGGCACCACTGATGATGCAGCCGCCCGACACCATGGAATCGACCGCCATGCCGCGTCGGTCCTCGGAATCAAACACGAACTTGGCTGGCGGCAATTGCTCCTGGTAGGTCCAGATCGGCCATTCCCGGTCATACAGATTCAGGTCGGGCGTGATGCGGGCCAGATCCAGATTCGCTTCCCAGTAGGCATCCACCGTACCGACATCGCGCCAGTAGGGCGGCTCGTCCGCGCCGTGAACACAGCTTTCGTTGAAACTGTGGGCGAAGACCCGATAACCGGTCCGGATCAGGCGCGGGATGATGTCCTTGCCGAAGTCGTGCTCCGACTTGGAGTCGTCCGCGTCATAGATCAACTGCTCGTACAGGAACGCCGCGTTGAAGATGTAAATCCCCATGGAGCAGAGCGCAATGCCTGGGTTGCCGGGCATCTCGGTCGGCTCGGCCGGCTTTTCGGTAAAGGCGGTGACCCGGTTGTCCTCATCCACGCTGATCACACCGAAGGCACCGGCGGCTTCGACCACCGGCACTTCGATGCAGGCCACGGTCATGTCCGCGCCTGAACGCGCGTGATGGGCCAGCATCTCGCCGTAGTCCATCTTGTAAACATGATCGCCGGCCAGGATCAGCACGTGTTCCGGCTTGTATACGCGCAGGATATCCAGGTTCTGATAGATCGCGTCCGCGGTCCCCCGATACCAGGTGTCGTCATTCAGCCGTTGGGACGCAGGATGCAATTCGACGAACTCATTGAACTCGCCGGAGAGAAACCCCCAGCCTCGCTGCACGTGCTTGATCAGGCTGTGCGCCTTGTACTGGGTCAGCACCCCGATGCGGCGGATGCCCGAGTTGATGCAGTTGGACAGCGGAAAGTCGATGATGCGGAACTTCCCGCCGAAAGGTACCGCTGGTTTGGCCCGCCAGTTGGTCAGATCCTTCAGGCGGCTGCCCCGGCCCCCAGCCAGGATCAGTGCAACGGTGTTTTTGGTCAGCAGGCTTACGAAACGTGGTTGGTCTTTCTGAAGCACAACACTTCCCCTCATCAGGTTTAATGACATGGCAACGTTGCTAGGACAACAATAGTGCAACCGCCACTTTCATATATAGTACGTGATAAGCAGGTCTGGAATAACGTTGCTCTAGCGCTAACCAAGCAAGCTGCTGAATAAAACTATCGGTTCAATATTACAGAAACTATCATCAGATCATGACCCTGACCGCTCTCGAACGCATCCTACACGCCCGCCATCACGATCCCTTCGCGTTTCTGGGGTTGCATACCGAGGCCGGTGCCCATGTCCTGCGGGTTTTGCGACCCCATGCCGAGGCGGTGACACTGCTCCTGCCCGATGGCGAACAGCCGCTGGGCCTGAAGGATAAGCGCGGCCTGTTCGAATGGCGCGGCAAGGCAGCCCCGGCCAGGCCCCTCCGCCTGCGCATCCAGGAAGACGGCAAGACCTTCGAGATCGTCGACCCCTATTCGTTTCAACCCCTGCTCAGCGAACAGGAACTCTACCTGTTCAACGAGGGCCGACTGCTGGAAGCTTATCGGACCATGGGCAGTCACCCCGTCACCCATGAAGGGATTGACGGCGTGGGCTTCGCGGTCTGGGCGCCCAGCGCCGAGCGCGTCTCGGTGGTCGGCGAATTCAACCGCTGGGACGGACGCAGCCATATGATGCGGGTGCGTGGCGGGTCAGGGGTATGGGAACTGTTCATCCCCGGCATGAAACCGGGCGATCTGTACAAATACGAGATCCGCAACGCAAGCTCGGGCGAGATCCGGATCAAGGCCGACCCCTATGGCCAATGCTTCGAACCCCGCCCCGGCACGGCCGCCGTGGTACCCCATCCAAGCCGCTTCGAATGGAATGACAGCGAATGGATGGAAGCCCGAGCCAAGGCCGACTGGCTGCACGCGCCGCTGAACATCTACGAAATCCACGCCGGCTCCTGGCGTCGCCATCCTGATGGCCGCTACTACAGCTATCGCGAACTGGCCGACGCCCTGGTGCCCTACCTGCAGGACCTGAATTACACCCATGTCGAGTTCATGCCCCTGACCGAGCACCCGCTGGACGAATCCTGGGGCTACCAGACCACCGGCTATTTCGCCGCGACGTCTCGCTTTGGTTCATCCGACGATCTGAAATACCTGATGGATGCCTGCCATCGCGCCGGTATCGGCGTCATCCTGGACTGGGTCCCCGGCCACTTCCCGATGGACGACTGGGCGCTGGCCCGGTTCGACGGCTCGGCCTTGTACGAACACGAAGACCCGCGCCTGGGCGTACATCAGGACTGGGGCACGCACATCTTCAACTATGGCCGCAACGAGGTGAAAGGTTTCCTGCTCGCCTCCGCCGACTACTGGCTGCGCGAGTTCCACTTCGACGGCCTGCGGGTCGACGCGGTGGCCTCAATGCTCTACCTCGACTACTCGCGCAAGGCCGGCGAATGGCTGCCCAACAAATATGGCGGCCGGGAAAACATCGAGGCCATCGACTTCCTGCGCGAGATGAACGCCATGATCCCCGAGCGTTTCCCCGGTGCGTTGACCTACGCCGAGGAATCGACCGCATGGCCGATGGTTTCGCGCCCCACCTACGTCGGCGGCCTGGGCTTCTCGATGAAGTGGAACATGGGCTGGATGAACGACACCCTGGACTACATCAGTCTTGACCCGATCTACCGTCGCTATCACCAGAACAGTCTGACCTTCGGCCAGCTCTACGCCTATTCCGAGAACTTCATCCTACCCTTCTCCCATGACGAAGTAGTGCATGGCAAGGGCTCGCTGCTGGGCAAGATGCCCGGCGACGCCTGGCAGAAGTTCGCCAACCTGCGCCTGCTGATGACCTACCAGCTCGCCAATCCCGGCAAGAAACTGAACTTCATGGGCAACGAATTCGGCCAGGGCCGCGAGTGGAATTCCGGCTGGGAGCTGGACTGGTCCCTGCTGCAGACCCATTGGCACGAAGGGGTGCAACGCTGCCAGCGCGACATCAACCGGCTTTACCGGCAACTGCCGCAACTGCACGAACTGGATTTCAACTTTGACGGTTTTGCCTGGATCGACTGCCACGACGCCGACCAGTCCGTACTGTCCTTCCTGCGCCGCGACCGCCAGGGTCGCACCGTGATCTGCGCCTTCAACTTCACGCCCATCCCGCGCGACGGCTACCGCATCGGTTGCCCAAGCGGCGGCCTGTGGCGCGAGATATTCAACAGCGATTCCGAGTGGTACGGCGGCTCCAACACCGGCAACGGCGTCGGACTGCTGGCCGAAGAACAGCCCTGGATGGGCTTCGGCCACTCGCTGGTGGTCACCTTGCCGCCACTGGCCGGGATCATCCTTACGCTGGATTGAAGCCCCTCGAACGCAAGACCCGTCTGGAAGCCCTGCTGCTCGGCTTCCAG
>JARLJM010000055.1 GCA_031291185.1 Parasulfuritortus sp.
CCTGATAGAAAAAGAAGCCAAGAGAAACCAAGCCCAAAAACCGGGCACCGTAAACTTCCAGCTTTAACCCGGTCAAGCCACCAGTCAGAAGTTCTCAACTTCCTCCGCCTTCAGGCTCATACCTGGATTGGAAAATACTGATCAGTGACAAGCGATACCACGGTTCCAGGTTTGGCAAGAAATGTGCGAACACGGCAGAGCCCCTGTCGGTGCCCACCCCAACAAGGGAACTGGATGATTTGGTCGGAGAGCTTCATCTATGACGCCCAACTCAATACGCAGAGACACGCACGTGTCTCCCGAGCATGGCGTTTGTTTCCCTAGCTTGGCCAGGTGACACCCGCGCAACCCCGCTTGCAATAAGGCTTGCAGCCGACATGTCGCACGAAAGAAAAGTCATAACAACTCCAGAAAAACCAGCATACCGGTATTGGCAAAACCCAAAGTCAGCAAGTCAACCTGGCTGTTGAATCGGTGATGTGAGCAAATTTTCTGTTGGCACTATAGCCTCCGAACCGACGAGGCTTGACAGCATTGGGTCAAAAACTTCATGAGTGTTCCCGTGGTGTTGAGGCGCGCCGGGGTTCACTGCGCACCCGTCGCTCGACGGCAACCCTTGGCGACTTTGCAGTCCACGCAGACGACAAATGCGACATGAAAACAACTTTGTACGGAAGCCAACAAACCCGAAATCTATCATTTTTCATTTCTGTAACTATTTGATTTTATTGATAAAAAATGAAATCTCCAGTAGGCGTTGACGCTTGGTTTCAGCATGGCACGGAAGCTGCAATAGACAAAGAGCGCGGACCTAAATCCGGCCGATACGTGACTACAAGAAGAAGACCATCGGACACGTCAGGCAGACACAAGTCGCGGCTACGCAACCTGGCTTTTCAACCCTTCCTGATTGGAGTACTGCAATGTCTAAACTTCGGCAAATCGCCTTCTACGGCAAAGGTGGCATCGGTAAATCGACCACTTCTCAAAATACCCTGGCAGCTTTGTCTGACCTGGGTCAAAAAATCCTGATCGTCGGCTGCGACCCCAAGGCTGACTCCACCCGCCTGATCCTGCACGCGAAGGCACAGGACACCATTCTGTCTCTGGCTGCAGAAGCCGGTTCTGTGGAGGATCTGGAGCTCGATGACGTGATGCGCATTGGTTACAAAGACATCCGCTGCGTTGAGTCTGGTGGCCCAGAGCCAGGCGTTGGCTGTGCTGGCCGCGGTGTGATCACTTCGATCAACTTCCTGGAAGAAAACGGCGCTTATGACGGCGTGGACTACGTGTCTTACGACGTGCTGGGTGACGTGGTGTGCGGTGGCTTTGCCATGCCCATTCGCGAAAACAAGGCGCAAGAAATCTACATCGTCATGTCTGGCGAGATGATGGCCATGTATGCGGCCAACAACATCTCGAAGGGCATCTTGAAGTACGCCAATTCCGGCGGCGTGCGCCTGGGCGGGCTGGTCTGCAACGAGCGCCAGACCGACAAGGAATACGAGCTGGCGGACTCCCTGGCCAAGAAGCTCGGCACGAACCTGATCTACTTCGTGCCCCGCGACAATATCGTGCAGCATGCCGAGCTGCGCCGCATGACGGTGCTCGAATATGCGCCCGATTCCGTGCAGGCGGGCCACTACCGCTCGCTGGCCGAGAAGATCCACGGCAATTCGGGCAACGGCATCATCCCGACCCCGATCACCATGGACGAGCTCGAAGATCTGCTCATGGAGCACGGCGTCATGGCCCAGATCGACGAAACGCAGGTCGGCAAGACCGCTGCGGAACTGACGGCCTGATCATCGCCTGAAGACATGGTCCGGCCCCCGTCCCGGGGGCCGGATGCTCGAACGGCGCAACGATTTGCGAGAGGTGGCGACATGAGTGTTGCGAACAATGAGAGCGTTGCCGAGATCAAGGCGCGCAACAAGGAATTGATCAAAGAGGTGCTTGCCGTCTACCCCGAAAAGACCGCGAAGCGCCGTGCGAAACATCTTAACGTCCATGAAGCCGGCAAGTCCGACTGCGGCGTTAAGTCCAACATCAAGTCGATCCCCGGCGTGATGACCATTCGCGGCTGCGCTTACGCCGGCTCGAAGGGCGTCGTCTGGGGCCCGATCAAGGACATGATCCACATCAGCCACGGCCCCGTCGGCTGTGGCCAGTATTCCTGGGCCTCGCGTCGCAACTACTACATCGGCACGACCGGCATCGACACCTTCGTGACCATGCAGTTCACGTCGGACTTCCAGGAGAAGGACATCGTGTTCGGCGGCGACAAGAAGCTCGCCAAGATCATGGATGAAATCGAAGAGCTGTTCCCGCTCAACAACGGCATCACCGTCCAGTCGGAATGCCCGATCGGTCTGATCGGCGACGATATCGAAGCGGTGTCGAAGTCGAAGTCGAAGGAATTCGGCGGCAAGACCATTGTTCCGGTCCGCTGCGAAGGGTTCCGTGGCGTGTCCCAGTCGCTTGGCCATCATATCGCCAACGACGCCGTGCGCGACTACATTTTCGACAAGCTCGACCCGAACAGGCCCGCGCAGTTCGAATCGACCCCCTACGACGTCGCGATCATCGGCGACTACAACATCGGCGGCGACGCCTGGTCCTCGCGCATCCTGCTCGAAGAGATGGGCCTGCGCGTGATCGCCCAATGGTCCGGCGACGGTTCGCTGGCGGAACTCGAGAACACCCCCAAGGCGAAGCTCAACGTTCTGCACTGCTACCGCTCGATGAACTATATCTCCCGCCACATGGAAGAAAAGTTCGGTATTCCGTGGTGCGAATATAACTTCTTCGGCCCGTCGAAGATCGCCGAGTCGCTGCGCAAGATCGCCAGC
>JARLJM010000056.1 GCA_031291185.1 Parasulfuritortus sp.
CACTGGCGGCGATTCCACTTTAACCGGGCTAGCCGCAGGCTCTGCTGCAGGAATCGACTCTACCGTCGGCGCCACAACTTGAGTAGGAACCACAGGCTGTACAGGCTTGGCTGTCTGAGGGGGCGGCGCAGCAGGCACGGTTTCAAAGGGAGTGTTCTGCGCCGGGATACGGACATCCACGTTGGAGTCCATGGGCTTGGGTTCCGGATCGAACACCAGGGGCAGCACCACGACCGCCAGCATGGCCAGCGCGATGGCGCCAACCAGGCGACGCCTCGCTCTGCGGCGCAAACTCTGTTCTTCAGGGGAAGGGGATGTTTCAGCCATCAAATTTGCCCGAAATAAGTGCCATGACTTCGGCAACCGTGTGGAAAGAACCGAAGGCCGCAATTGTATCAGTGGCCTTGGCTTCTTGGCAGGCCGCTTGCCATGCCGTGGCCACATCATCGTGTACCGATATGGACAGCCCTTTGGACCGTAACACGTCGGCCAGCCTGGCAGACGTCCGGCCTCTGGTGCCAGACAGACCCGCCAGATGCCAATGGTCAAATTGCGCTTCGAGGGCGTCGACCACCGCTCCGGCATCCTTGTCCGCCAGCATGGCCAAGACGGCCAGCCGCCGCCCCAAACGCGGCAACGCAGCCAAGTTGGCAGCCAGCGCACGGGCGGCGTGGGGATTATGGGCCACGTCGAGAATACGCAATGGCTCCGTGCCGACAATCTGGAAACGTCCCGGCAATCGGGCCCGGGCCACCCCCTGGCGGATAGCGGCCATCGTCACTGGTAACTGCTGTGTCAGGCCATGCAGGGCGGCAATCGCCGTCGCCGCGTTTTCATGCTGATAAGCTCCGACCATCGCCGGCTGGGGCAAGGCGGGAAATACACTGCCCACCACCCTGCACAACCAGTCGTTCTCATGCCGGTCCACCTCGATCTCGCGTCCCAGGCAAAGCATCGGCACAGCTAGCGCCTCGGCTTGTTTGATCAGGCTCTCTGGCGGGTTGCGGTCGCCGCAGATGGCGGGACGACCACGGCGCAGAATGCCGGCTTTCTCGAAACCGATGCTCTCGCGGTCCGGACCAAGATATTCGATGTGATCCAGATCCACTGGCGTCACCACGGCGCAATCGGCATCGAACAGGTTCACCGCATCCAGCCGGCCGCCCAGGCCGACTTCCAGCACAACTGCCTCCAGGCTTTGCCGACAGAACAACCACATGGCGGCCAGCGTCGTATGTTCGAAATAGGTCAGCGCCGTATCGCCGCGCACCTGTTCCACAACCACCAGCGCCTGCGCGAGGGATTCGTCATCGACCTCTTGACTGGAGATACGGACACGCTCATTGAACCTGAGGATATGGGGCGAGGTATAAAGGCCGACGCGGTAGCCGGCGCTGGTCAGAATGGCTTCAAGATAGGCACAGACCGACCCCTTGCCGTTTGTGCCGGCAACGGTAATGACTGGAAAGTCAAATGAAATCCCGAGTGCGGACCAGACCCGGCTTACCCGTTCCAGGCCAAGCTGGATTGCTTTCGGGTGGCGGGTTTCCAGCAGGGCCAGCCAGTCCGGCAGGCCCGATGGCAAGGCCATTCAGGCGGCGGCCGGACGACGCATCAGTTGCGTCGCAAGGTTGGCGATGGTGGTACGCAATTCGCGTCGATCGACGATCAGGTCGACCGCGCCGTGTTCGAGCAGAAACTCGGAACGCTGGAACCCCTCGGGCAACTTTTCCCGCACTGTCTGTTCAATCACGCGCGGGCCGGCGAAACCGATCAGGGCATTGGGTTCGGCGATGATCACATCGCCCAGCATGGCAAAACTGGCCGAAACACCGCCCATGGTCGGGTCGGTCAGCACCGAGATGAACGGCAGTCGATGTGCGGAAAGCTGGGTCAGCGCCGCCGAGGTCTTGGCCATCTGCATCAGGGACAAGAGGCCTTCCTGCATACGCGCTCCTCCACTGGCAGAGAAACAGACCAGGGGCCGCTTGCCGGCCAGCGCGGCCTTGACCGCGCGGGCGAATCGCTCGCCTACGACCGAACCCATGGATCCGCCCATGAAACGGAATTCAAAGGCCGCCGCGACAACTGGCTGGCCCAGAACCGTACCCTGCATCACCACCAGCGCGTCAGTCTCTTCCACATCCTTGGTCGCATCCGCCAGCCGGTCAACATAGCGCTTGCTATCCTTGAACTTCAGGCTGTCCACAGGCAACACGTTGGCGCCGACTTCCTTGCGACCATCCTCGTCCAGAAAATAGTTCAGCCGCTGGCGGGCAGTGATCCGGTTGTGATGCCCGCATTTCGGGCAAACATCCAGATGGGTCTCCAGTTCAGCCCGATAAAGCACCTCCTCGCAGGCGGCACACTTGCTCCACAGACCCTCGGGCACGACCTTCTTGGCAGCTTCGACACGACGTTGAATCTTGGGCGGAATGATTTTCTGGAACCAGCTCACGGTTTGTCCTCACTTATCCAAAGCGGCGCGCACGCCGGCGACAAAGTTTTGTACATTCTCCGCCGCCTTGTCCGGCGAGGAGTTTTCGATTTCCTGAACGATGCGGCTACCGATCACCACGGCATCGGCCACATTGGCGACCAGCCGGGCGGTCTCGCCATCGCGGATGCCGAAACCGACACCGACCGGCAAGCCGGCTCTGGCACGAATCGCACCGACCTTGGCAGCCACCTCGGCCAAGTCCAGGTTCGCGGCTCCGGTCACGCCCTTGAGTGAGACGTAATAGACGAAACCATGCGCCAGGCGAGTGATCGCCTCGATACGCGCATCCGGCGTAGTCGGCGCCAGCAGGTAGATATTATCCAGGCCAGCCGCCGCACATTTGGCAGCGAATTCAGCCGATTCCTCGGGCGGGTAATCCACGGTCAGCACACCGTCAAGGCCGGCGCTGGCGGCCTCCGAACAGAACCGGTCCCAGCCCATGGCCTCGATCGGGTTGGCGTAGCCCATCAATACTACCGGCGTCGCCGTGTTGATCAGCCGGAACTCGGCCACCATGGCCAGCACGTCATGGAGGCCCACGCCATACTTGAGCGCACGTTCCGAGGCCCGCTGGATGGTCGGCCCATCCGCCATGGGGTCGGAAAACGGCACGCCCAGTTCGATGATGTCGGCCCCGCCTGCCACTAGGGCATGCATCAGCGGAACCGTTTTGTCGGGTGCCGGATCGCCAGCTGTAATAAAGGGGATCAATGCCTTGCGGCCCTGAGTCTTGAGCGTAGCGAAAACGGAGGCGATGCGCGACATGATCATATCTCGATACCGGATAGCCGGGCCACGGTATTGATGTCCTTGTCGCCGCGACCGGAAAGGTTGACCAGCAATATCTTGTCCTTGTCCATGGTTGGGGCGATCTTGGCGGCATGGGCCAAAGCATGGCTGGATTCCAGTGCCGGGATGATGCCCTCGTAGCGGCACAGGTTGTGGAATGCTGTCAGCGCTTCATCGTCGTTGATGCTGACGTACTCGGCGCGGCCGGCATCCTTGAGCCAGGAATGTTCGGGGCCGACACCGGGATAATCGAGACCAGCCGAAACCGAGTGCGTTTCGATGATCTGGCCGTTGGCATCCTGCATGAGGTAGCTGCGGAAACCATGCAATACACCGGGCGTACCGGCCGAAAGCGGCGCGGCATGCTGGCCACTGGCGATGCCCCGACCACCCGCCTCGACCCCGATCAGGCGCACGCCTTCAACCGGGATGTAGGGGTAGAAAATGCCGATGGCATTGGAGCCGCCACCGACGCAGGCGATCACCGCATCCGGTTGGCGACCGAGCATCTCGGCCATCTGAACCTTGCTTTCCTCGCCGATAATCGACTGAAAGTCGCGTACCAGCATGGGGTACGGATGCGGGCCGGCGGCAGTACCGAGGATGTAGAAGGTCGATTCGACGTTTGTGACCCAGTCGCGCATGGCCTCGTTTAGCGCGTCCTTGAGCGTCTTGGAACCGGACTCGACGCCCACCACGGTCGCCCCCAGGAGTTTCATGCGGTAGACGTTGGGCGATTGCCGCTTGATGTCTTCAGAGCCCATGTAGACGACGCATTCCATGCCGTAACGGGCCGCCACGGTAGCGGAGGCGACGCCGTGCTGGCCGGCGCCAGTCTCGGCGATGACCCGCTTCTTGCCCATACGGCGGGCCAGCAGGGCTTGGCCGATGGTGTTGTTGATCTTGTGCGCGCCGGTGTGGTTCAAATCTTCGCGCTTGAGATAGATCTGCGCACCACCAAGCAGTTTGGACCAGCGTCTGGCATGGTAGATCGGGCTTGGCCGACCGACGTAATGGCGCAATTCATGCCGGAATTCTTCCTGGAAATCGGGGTCATGCCGCGCCGCTTCGTATTCGCGCTTCAGTTCGTCCAGCGCGGCCATCAGTGTCTCGGCGACATAGACACCGCCGTAGGGCCCAAAGTGCCCATGGATATCGGGCAAGTCATACATCTGCATTCAGAACTTCCTTGATGAAAGCGGAAATCTTGGCCGCGTCCTTGATACCTTTCGCGGCCTCGACGCCGCTGGATACATCGACAGCCCAAGGTCGCACTCTGCTAACGGCATCGGCCACGTTGTCAGCTTCCAGCCCGCCAGCCAGGATCACTGGCAAGGCCAAACCGGACGGAATCAGCGACCAGTCGAACCGGTGGCCGGTGCCGCCATGGACATCCGGCGCATAGGCATCGAGCAACAGGCCTGCTGCCCCGACGAAATCAGCGGCGTATTGTAGCAAATCCAGCCCCGGCCTGACCCGTACTGCTTTCAGATAAGCCTGGCCAAACGACTGGCAGAAGGCAGGCGTTTCCTCACCATGAAACTGCAACAGATCCGGACCGACAGCCTTGATGACCTGCTCGACCTCTGCCGTAGTGGGATTCACGAACAAGGCGACCGTGCTGACAAAGGGTGGCAAGGCGCGGGCAATCTCCGCAGCTTGTGCCAGACTCACCCGGCGTGGACTTTTATCGGCGAAGACCAGGCCGATGGCATCGGCACCGCAACGGGCAGCGTCAATGCCATCCTGCACGCGGGTGATGCCACAGATCTTGATTCGGGTTCTCATAAAAATGGCAGCGTTCTGTTGTCGAAGGCAGGCAGGTTCCATTCCGCATCGTACCGCACGTCAACCAGATACAACCCATCCGGTGCAAAGGTGGCAGCCCCCTGCGTGCGATCACGCGAATCCAGCACCTCACCAACCCAGGCCACCGGCCGCCGGCCGAGGCCGACCCAGACCAGGGCGCCGACCATATTACGCACCTGATGATGCAGGAACGCATTGCCACGAAAATCGAATGTGACATAGTGGCCGTGCCGCTCGACATGAACCTGCCTCAACTCCCTGACCGGTGATTTCGCCTGACACTGTGCCGCACGGAATGCAGAAAAATCATGGCTGCCCAGCAAGGCTCCAGCTGCCTCAGCCATGGCCGCGACATCAAGTTCGGCGTGTACCCAGCCAACCCGCCCCGTCATGATTGCCGGTCGCACAGGGTGATTGAGCAGGACATAACGATAGGCCCGTTCGCGCGCCCCGAAACGGGCATGGAACTCGTCTCCGGTTTCCTGCGCCCAGAGAACGGCAACACCGGACGGCAACGTGCTGTTGGCACCACGAACCCAGGCAGACTCAGGACGGGCATGAACACTGTCGAAATGGACAATCTGGGCAGTGGCATGCACCCCGGCGTCGGTACGCCCCGCCACAATGGTCGCAACGGGCGCACCATGTACCAGCGACAGCGCCAATTCCAGATGATCCTGCACGGTATTGCCGCCCGGCTGGGTCTGCCAACCCTGAAAGGCACGTCCGTCATATTCCAGACCGAGAACTACGCGC
>JARLJM010000057.1 GCA_031291185.1 Parasulfuritortus sp.
CATGGGGCCGCCCTTGACCACGTTTTCCAGCATTTCCCGCAGAACGGCCTGTTGCTCCCGGTCCAACCGCAGCATGGCTTCGATGTTCTTGCGTTCGGCGAGCGAGGCTTCGGCGGAGTCGCGCGCCTGCTCAAGACTTTCTGCCAGAAGCCGCGTCTCCAAGCTCAGGCGTATTGCGACATCGAGCGTCTCATGCAGATTCCGCGCCCCCATGAGCACGATGCCGGTAAACAGGAGGGTCATGAATCCGAATGCCCAGTCGAGTGCCGAATTCGCCTGAAGCAGGATGATCGCGCTCATCGGTATGAGTACCGGCAAAGCGAAAACCCGGTAGGCAGCGGGCACGGATGCCAGGATCGGGATGGCGCCCGCCGCCATTCCGGAGAGCACCAGCCCGGTAAACAAGTAACCGGTATTGGACGCATCCCACATGAACAGGATGGTCCCCGTGCCCCATGCTGCACCTGCCAATGCCGTGGCGGTGATGTAACGCCGGCGCCATTCCAATGACTCGACCGCGTCAGGGGCGGCGGCCTGGAAACGGCGTGCCAGTTGGTAGCGTCCTGCTGCGATGGTGACGATCAGACACCACCAGACGAAGGCCAGACCGACTGAAACGTGCAGGGTCGTGTTTACATAGGCAAGGAGCGAGGCGTTGATGACATTGACCCACTGAGCCACACCGGCATTGCGAAACAGCAGCGCGGTTTTCTGTCGCTCTGTTTCAGCCTTGATGTCAGGCTCAAGGTGGGCGTGGTGTTTCATGTGAGCCATTGTAGAGGGAGTTATCCCTGTCCCTGATTTTTCAGACTAATTGGCGCTGGAAGCAAGCAAATACGACCCGAGTCGTTCAGCACCGGCCGCAAAAAACTGACGGCCAACTGCAAATATGAACGCGCCGGGCTGAAGTGGCAAGCCGGCGTCACTCAGGGCGATGTGCCATGGGGCCGATTCGGCTTATGGAAGAAGGGTCATGCCCGATGACGCTGGTCCAAATCCGGATTCCAGCCCTGTGGGCGTTATGGTCTCGATTCAGCCTGCAAGACGTCTTAGATCCGGGTGAACGGCATCGTGGTCAGGCAGCTTTGCCGTGGTGGGCTTTGGCAGATCGAGCACGAAGCTGAACCGGCTGCCTAGCCCGGGCCGGGATTCCAGTTCGATATGACCGCCCATCAGGCCGACCAGATGCGAAGCGATGGAGAGACCCAGGCCTGTTCCATCGTGACGGCGAGTGCTGGAGGTATCGGCCTGATTGAATGCTTCGAAGATACGCTGTTGCAGGTTGGCAGGGATGCCGATTCCCGTGTCCTGAACCTTGAATTCAAGGCGCGCCTGCGTGTCCGACTCCATCTGATTCGTCACCCTGAGTTCAATGCGACCCTCGTTTGTGAACTTGATGGCGTTGCTGAGCAGGTTGGTGAGTATCTGACGCAGTCGCAAAGGGTCGCACAGGATCTGATCCGGTACGTTGTCGCCGACCTCGGCGAATAGTTCGAGGTGTCTGGCTTGTGCCAGCAGGGTCAGGGGTTGCAGGGCCAGCCGGATGATTTCCCTGATCGAGCCGGGTACGCTGGTCACTTCCATCTGGCCGGCCTCGATCATGGAAAAATCGAGGATGTTGTTGAGGCTGTCCAGCAGCGATTCGGCGGATTCCCTGAGCATGTTGAGCTGGGTGCGTTGCAGGCTGCCGAGCGGGCTGTTGAGCAACAATCCGGTCAGGCCGAGGATGCCGTTCATGGGGGTCCGGATTTCGTGGGAGATGTTGGCCAGGAATTCCGACTTGACCCGGCTGGCGACTTCCGCGGCTTCCTTTGCCTGGCGGAGTCCGGCCTCGGCGGCCTTGCGCTCGGTGATGTCCTGGAATACGCCAACCATGCGGTAAGGCGAGTGTGCCGTGCCATGGCCGACCATCATGCCTCTGGAGGTGAACCAGCGGGTCTCTCCCTGGCGGGTAATGCTGCGGTATTCGACCTCATAACAGGCCAGTTCGCCCTGCTTGTAGCGTCGGCCGACCTCAAGCACGCGCTGGCAGTCGTCCGGGTGGAGCATGGCGACCCAGACATCGTGGATGTCGTCACCGACTTGTTCTGGGGTTGTGCCCAGCAGTTCGTGCCAGCGCGCATTGACGATGCCTTTGCCGGTGACGATGTCGGTGTCCCAATAGGCCATCCGGGCGCCTTGCAGGGCCAGTTCGGCGCGTTGCTCCGAGTGCTCCAGCAACGCCAGTTGCCGTTGTCTGCCGAGCTGGAGCCGGACGATGACAAAGGCGACGATCGGTATCAGGATCAGCCCCGCCACAATCAGCATGCTGTACAGCCTGCCCTGGCTGGCGAGCAGCAGGACGGCCAGGACCAGTTCGGCCAGGCCGGACAGGAACAGGGTTGTCATGGTGCTTTTGCCGGGGAGCATGATTAAGGGGAGCGCATTCATCAGTGGGTTGCACTGTTTTGAATCTTATGCCGGCCATGTCTGCGCCGCCTTGGTAAATTTGTCTTGAAGCAGGCGCGAGCCGGGCCATAATGAAAAGCGAGGTTGCTGGAGAAAACGCCTCCGGAACCTGTGAACCAACCATCAGGGAATCATCATGTCATCTTATTCGGAAACGGAACTCCAGCTGGTGCGGGAGGCGTTGGAACAACAGCGGCAAGTCTTGACGGAACATATCCGGGCCGGCCTGTCGGAGAGCGAACAGAATCAGTTCGCCGCCATTCTCGGACGCTCGGCGGGCGACAGCAGCGACGAGGCGCTAGCGTCCTCCCTGGCTGATCTCTCAGCGGCACGACTCAATCTTGAAGTGCGCCAGTGGCGCGAATTGGATGCGGCTGCCGGGCGCATGGCTAGCCCCGGTTTCGGTGTGTGCCAGGACTGCGACGCGGCCATTCCCCTTGCCCGGATGGTGGCCAACCCGGCGGCGGTGCGTTGCATCGCCTGTCAGGAGGCGCACGAAAAGACGCATGCGAGCCAGCCGCACGGTTCGCTGTAGAATCCGGCCAACTTGAACAGTCCAGAAAGGCGGCGCGGCCGCCTTTCCCATTTATGCCCTACATCATTCTCGACAAACTGGAACTGGCCTACGGCCACTGGCCCTTGCTGGACGGCGCTTCGCTGGTCGTGGACAGGGGCGAGCGCATAGGCCTGATCGGTCGCAATGGCACCGGCAAGTCCAGCCTGATCAAGATCATTGCCGGCGAGCAGACGGCCGATGCCGGCGAGGTCTGGCGTCAGCCGGGCCTGCGTGTCGGCTATGTACCCCAGGAACCGGTCTTCGCGCCCGGCCACAGTATCTACGAAGCGGTGGCGGAGGGCGTCGGCGAGGCGTGCAAGCTGTTGCTGGCCTATCACGAAGCCACCCACCAGATTGCCCAGGGCGAGGGCGATATGGACGAGCTGGACCGGCTCAGTCACGAGCTTGAGGCACACGATGCCTGGCGCCTCAGCAGCCGGGTGGAAGAGACCCTGAGCCGGCTCGAACTGCCCGCCGATGTGGCGGTGGATACCCTGTCCGGTGGCCAGAAGAAGCGGGTCGCGCTGGCCCGTGCGCTGGTCGCCGAGCCCGAATTGCTGCTGCTTGACGAGCCGACCAACCACCTTGATTTTGCCGCCATCGAATGGCTGGAAACCCTGCTCAACAGCTACAGTGGTGCACTTTTGTTCATCACCCACGACCGGCGTTTTCTGGACAATGTGGCCAATCGCATCGTCGAACTGGACCGCGGCCAGTTGCGCGAATACCAGGGCAATTTCTCGGCCTATCAGATCAAGAAGGCGGAACAGCTGGAAGTGGAAGCCGCCCAGAATCGCAAGTTCGACAAGTTCTGGAAGCAGGAAGAAGTCTGGATCCGCAAGGGAATCGAGGCCCGCCGCACGCGCAACGAAGGCCGGGTCCGGCGCCTGGAGTCATTGCGCCGGGAACGGGATGCGAGGGTCAACCGCCTTGGCCAGGTTGGTTTCGCGCTCGACTCCGGCGAGCGTTCGGGCAAGCTGGTGGCGGAACTGGAGCATGTCTCCCATGGTTACGCCGCCCGCCCGCTGATCCACGATCTGTCGACCCGCATCATCCGGGGCGACAAGCTTGGCCTGATCGGGCCCAATGGTTGCGGCAAGACCACGCTGATCCGGCTCATCCTGGGCGAACTGGCGCCGGACCAGGGCACGGTCCGGCAGGGCACCAACCTGCAGGTGGCCTACTTCGACCAGTTCCGCAACAAGCTGGACGACGAAGCGACCCTGATCGACACCATCTCGCCCGGTTCGGACTACGTAGAGATCGGCGGCCAGCGCAAGCACATCATCAGCTATCTGGAAGAATTCCTGTTCCCGCCCGAGCGGGCCCGGGCCAAGGTCTCCGCCCTGTCCGGCGGCGAGCGCAACCGGCTGCTGCTGGCCCGCCTGTTTGCCCGTCCGGCCAACCTGCTGGTGCTCGACGAGCCGACCAACGACCTGGATATCGATACCCTGGAATTGCTGGAGGCGCTGTTGCAGGACTACGCCGGCACGGTGATCCTGGTCTCCCATGACCGGACTTTCCTGGACAACGTGGCGACCCAATCGCTGGTGTTCGAGGGTGGTGGCAAGCTGACCGAGATTCCGGGCGGCTATGGCGACTGGCTGGCGTTCAAGTCGCGCCAGGTCGCCGCGGTCAGCCCGAAGGCGGAAAAGGCCAAAGAGGTGGCGGCCGCACCGAAGAAGGTGGAAAAGAGCCGCCTCAGTTATAAGGAAACCAAGGAACTGGAAGCCATGCCGGCCCAGGTCGAGCGTCTGGAAACGGAACAGGCCACGCTGAACGCCAGCCTGCTCGATCCGGTACTGTATCGGGACAAGCCCGATGCGGTAGTGGCGCTCAAGGCTCGGCTGGACGAGATCGAACAGGGCCTGCTGACCCTGTTGGAACGCTGGGAATCGCTGGAAAAACGACAGTCAGGCGGGTGATCCGGCCGGTATGCCGTGCTGTTCGGATACATCCCATACGCACACTCGATTCCGGCCCTTTGATTTGGCGCACAGCAGGGCGTGGTCGGCCCGTTCGATGGCCAGGCTGACTTCGTCCTCCGGCTCCAGCGCGGCAACCCCGAATGAGGCCGTGACCCAGATCTCCGGATGATCCGGAAAGTTGAGTGCGGTGGCCGACAGTCGTTCACGTAGGCGGTTGATCAACAACTCGGCCTGTTCCAGATTGGTGTCCGGCAGGCAGATCAGGAACTCCTCGCCGCCGTAGCGGAACATGCTGTCATAGGCGCGGAGATTGTCCTTGAGGAAATGCGCTACGGCGTGAAGGACCAGGTCGCCGGTCGGGTGGCCAAAGCGATCGTTGATGTCCTTGAATTTGTCCAGGTCGAGCAGGCAGAGGGCGCAACTCTGCTGTCCCCGGCGGGCCCGTTCGGCTTCCTCGGCCAGGAGTGACGTCATGGCATTCCGGTTCCAGGCGCCGGTCAAGTGGTCGACAGTGCAGACGCGTTGTACCAGCTCGAATTGATAGGCGCGCATTCTCTGCTTGAAATCGACGGCACGGTCCATGAATCGCTCGTACAGATCGGAGTCGATGGGGATTTTCTGCTCGTGCAGCTTGAGCAGTTCGCGCGCCGCGTCGTGCATGAACTTGTGAGGCTGGTCCAATTCGAGTATGGCCGGCTCCTTGTCCAGCAGGGCCTTCGGAAGGTTCAGATACCAGATGCCGAAATTGCAGAGGTGGTGCGCGTCGGGATGCAAATCGTCGGGCCGGGCCGGCTCATTGCAGATCAATGTGCGGTGGAGTGTCTTCAGCCAGTTCAGGTGATGGGTCAGGACGCGATCCATCTCCTTCAGGATCGCGAGGGCCTCATCCAGTTGAATCGCGGGTGCCGGATTTTGATCAGGTTGTGCCATGGTCAAGTCACCGGGGAGTCGGCATTGGCCTGCCGTCGAGCAGAGCCAGCCAGCCGCGGGTAATCCGGTACAGGACCCAGATGCCGGTGCCGAGCATCAGCAATATGGCAATCGGGATGCCGAGCACGGTAATGAACACTATCCCGGCGAGGACAAACCAGAGCAGCGCGAACCAGAAGGTGCGGATCTGCCAGCTGAAATGGGATTCCAGCCAGCTGCCGTTTACATCGCTGCGTTTCACATAGTTGATGATGACCGCGATGATGGAGGGCCAGCCGGACAGGAAGGCCGTCACCACGAAGGCCGCACTCATCAGGCCGGTGAGGGCGCTGAAGGCATGCAAGCCATAAATGAGATGGGTCAGGGTGACCAGATTGCCGGAGTCGCTTGGCTCCGGTGTTTGCCGCATGTCTTGCATCGTCGGTAGCCCAAGGAGTGGAAAAAGGGTAAGGCGGGCCATTCTCCACCTTTGATATATCCTTTGCCATAGGGGATATGTGCTTTTCGCAGCATGGATCCGGCTTGATGCCCGCGGGGCCAGAGTGCATTATTCCCACATGAAAATCGCACTGGCCCAATTCAACGCCATCGTGGGCGACCTGGACGGAAACATCCGCAAGATAGGACAACTCGCTGCTCAGGCTGCCGAAGCCGAAGCGACGATACTGCTGGCTCCGGAACTCGCCGTCAGCGGCTATCCGCCGGAGGACCTGGCCCTGCGGCCCGATTTCTATCTGGAAAATGCCCGCTATCTGAACCAGCTGGCGGCGGGCCTGCCGGCCGGACTCACGGCTGTGGTCGGCTTTCCGGACATGGATGACACTGGCCGCTACAACGCCGCCGCCGTCCTGCACGGTGGCCGGGTGGAAGCGGTCTACCGCAAGCATCGCCTGCCCAACAATTCCGTCTTCGACGAGGTCCGCACCTTCATGCCCGGCCAGGACGCGCTGGTGTTCGAACGCGACGGCATCCGGTTCGGGGTCAATATCTGCGAGGACATCTGGCGGCCGGGTGCGGTCGAGCAGGCCCGTGCGGCGGGCGCGGACTGCCTGCTGGTGCTCAACGCCTCGCCCTATCACAAGAACAAGCAACTGCTGAGGCATGAGGTCGCGCGGCAGCGGGTCGGCGAGACCGGCCTGCCGATCGTCTACGTCAATCTGGTCGGCGGCCAGGACGAACTCGTGTTCGATGGCGGCTCCTTCGCCATGGACGCCAGGGGCGAGGTGGGCGCCCAGTTCCCGCTGTTCGAGGAAGGGCTGTATTTCGTCGACCTGGAAAACGGCGTGCCCAAAGGCGCAGTCCACGCCCTGCCAGACCTGGACGAAAGCGTTTATCAGGCGCTGGTGCTGGGCGTGCGGGATTACGTCGGCAAGAACGGCTTCCCCGGCGTCATCGTCGGTTCGTCGGGCGGCATCGACTCGGCTCTGACCCTGTGCGTGGCGGTCGACGCGCTCGGCCCGGAGAGGGTCAAGGCCGTGATGATGCCGTCGCAGTACACCGCCGGCATGAGCCTGGACGATGCCCAGGAGCTGGCCGGCAACCTGAGAATTTCGCACAGCATCCTGCCCATCCGGCCCCTGTTCGACAGCTTTCGCAGCGCGCTGGCGGCGGAATTCAGCGGCCTGCCCGAGGACCTGACCGAGGAGAACATCCAGGCCAGGGTGCGCAGCGTGCTGCTCATGGCGCTGTCCAACAAGTCCGGCAGCATGGTTCTGACCACCGGCAACAAGAGCGAGATGGCAGCCGGCTACGCCACTTTGTACGGTGACATGGCCGGCGGTTTCTCGGTGCTCAAGGACGTGGCCAAGACACTGGTCTGGCGGCTGGCGCGTTATCGCAATACCATCTCCCCCGTGATACCCGAGCGCATCATCACGCGCCCGCCCTCGGCCGAACTGCGGCCCGAACAGACCGACCAGGACAGCTTGCCGCCCTACGAGGTGCTGGATGGCATCATGGAACGCTACATGGAACAGGATATGGCGCCACGCGACATCGTGGCCCAAGGGTTCGACGAAGCAGCGGTCCGCCAGGTAGTGCGCCTGATCGACCGCTCGGAATACAAGCGCCGCCAGTCGGCGCCGGGTGTGCGCATCACGGAACGCGGCTTCGGCCGCGACCGGCGTTATCCCATCACCAACAAATACCAGGCACCCTTTTAATCAGGAGACAACAATGAAAAAGATCGAAGCCATCATCAAGCCGTTCAAACTGGACGAGGTCCGCGAAGCCCTGTCTGCCGTCAACGTCAGCGGCCTGACCGTAACCGAGGTCAAGGGCTTCGGCCGGCAGAAAGGCCACACCGAGCTGTATCGCGGCGCCGAATATGTGGTCGATTTCCTGCCCAAGGTGAAGATCGAAATCGTCGTGGCCGACAGCTTGGTCGATACCGCCATCGAAGCCATCGTCAAATCAGCCCGCACCGGCAAGATCGGCGACGGCAAGATCTTTGTCACCAACGTGGAACAGGTGGTGCGGATTCGTACCGGTGAGACGGGCGAAGCGGCGGTTTGATCGGCCTGCATGAATAAGAACTAGAACATGGCTTTGCCATGGCTCGCAGTCCTCAAGAGCGTTCCCTGGTCGGACGTCATCAGCAATGCACCGGTCGTTGCAGACGCGGCCCAGAAGCTGTGGAAAGTCGTGTCCAGAAAAGCTGCAACACCGGCTCGTCCTCAGTCGGTGGAGCCGCAGCACATGGCGGTAGAGGCGCGCCTGGCCGCCCTCGAAGCCGAGATCGCGAACCTCAACAACGAGATGCTCGAAACCTCGAAACTGCTCAAGGAACTGGCGGACCAGAATGCGCTGCTGATTGAACGCGTCGAGGTAAATCGGAAAAGGCTGCGTTGGGTGACGGGAGCCGCGATTGCTGCCGTTGCCGTTGCGCTATTCAGCTTGGTAGTGACTTACACCTGAGCAGAATAAATCCTGGCTTGACCAAAGGTTGCTGCCACCAAGCGACAACCACTAGATGGGACGGGAGGTCTTATCAAAACCTGAAACTGATTGTCTGCTATTGGAAGGCGCAACCTTGTGCCTGTCATCCCTCAATTTAATGATGAGGGCACCCGCCAATATAAAAAGAAAACCACTGAGCCTACCCGTTGACATATCCGCGGCTGTAAGAATAACCGCCCCCAAGAACATAAAGACATAAGGCAAAGGCTTATAAATCCAGTTCGGCAAGTAGAACATGATCTCCTCCAATGCTTTGGACTGTTTGCAACATTACCAACTCAATCTACATGGACACTCTTGATAGTAGACATTTTGTTTGCGTTTTGAAGGGGGAGATGCACCTGAGGATTCGAAGGGGAGCGGTCATTCAAATGACAGCGCAGCCGGGTGGACGAGGACCTGCAACAGGCTCTTTCCGGACTGCCAGCCAGAATCTATCAAGTAAGCCAATCGCCGAGGTTGGATTCAGAAGCACTAGTCCGGCAGTTTTTTGCCCGGATTGAGGATGCCATGCGGATCGAACAGTTTCTTCAGGTCGCGCATCAGTTCCAGCGTGGTCGGATCGAATTCCAGGGCGACGAAGGCCCGTTTCTCGCTGCCGATACCGTGTTCGCCGGACAGACTGCCGGATAGCTTGAGCACCGTTTCGATCAGTTCCAGCCGGCAGTCGCGGGCACGGGTCATCTCCTCGGCATCGTCCGGGTGGACCATGATGTTGACGTGCAGGTTGCCGTTGCCGGCGTGGCCAAAGGCGACCACCGGCACGTTGTAGCGGCGGCCCATGTCGTCGATGGCGGCGACCAGCTCGGCCAGCTTGCCGACCGGTACCACCACGTCCTCGTTGATCTTGAGCGGGGCGAGCTTCTTCACCGCGTGCGACAGCGATTTGCGCGCGGTCCAGAGGTGGGTGATCTCCTCCTTCGAGAAGCCGCTCTGCACTTCGAGCAGGCCGTCGCCGCGCAGTGCGGTTTCGAGGGCGGCCAGATAGCGGGGGATGTCCTCGCGATCGCCTTCGACTTCGGCCATCAGGATCGCCTGCGTGCCTGACGGCAGACCTTCGGCCATGCCAAATTCGCGCACCGCTTCGATCGATCGGCTGTCCATGAATTCCAGTGCGTAGGGCACGATGGGCTGGCGCATGGCGCGGATCACCGCCTCGCAGGCGCTGCGGGTGCTGGCGTAGCAGACGCGCAGGCTGGCGATCTGGCGCGGCGCCGGGATCAGCTTGAGGGTGGCCTCGGTGATCAGGGCCAGGGTGCCTTCCGAGCCGATCAGCAGTCGGGTGAGGTCGTAGCCGGTGGCGTACTTGGTGGTGCGGCTGCCGGCGCGAATCTCGCGACCGTCGCCGGTCACGGCGCGCAGGCCGAGCACGTGGTCGCGGGTCGAGCCGTATTTCACGGTGCGTGGCCCGGCCGCGTTCATGGCCAGGTTGCCGCCGATGCGGCTGTAGGCGCCGGAGCCGGGGTCGGGCGCGTACATCAGGCCGGCGGTGGCGGCCAGGTCGTCGATGTCGTCGGTGACCACGCCGGGTTCGACCACCATCAGACGGTTGTCCGGGTCGAACTCCAGGATGTGGTTCATGCACTCGAAGCTGACGACGAGGCTGCCGCGCGTGGGCAGGGCGCCGCCAACGTTGCCGGAGCCAGCGCCGCGCGGTGTGATCGGCAGCTTCTCGCGTGCCGCGATGCGGACGATGCCGGCGACGTGGTCGTGCCCTGCCGGAAACAGGACTGCCTCGGGTGTGCAGGACTTCGGGGTTTCGTCGCTGGCGTACAGGGCCAGGGTGTCGGGATCGGTGTAGACCCGGTCCTCGCCCAGCAGGGCGATGAATTCGTTGCGCAGTCTGTCGGTCAGCATCAGCCTAAGGTCGGTTCGACCACTTCCGCAGCGTGAACCATCGCATCCGTATCGGGGAACCGGGCGTGGGCTTCCTGTACGGCGATGTCGTACAGGGGGCGGACGAAGAGGTTGGCGGCTTGTTCGCTCATGACGTGGCGCAGGGCCTGGGTCATCACCTTGTCCAGCGAGACCAGGCGCCGGCCCTTGACGATGCCGTCAGCGGCGTTGACCAGGGTGATGACCAGACGGGCGCGGTCGCCGGGGGCTTCGCTCGGCAGTTCCCGCTCGCCTTCCGGCAGCAGGTTGATGTTGAAGGCGACGTCGGACCATTCACAGACGTCGGCGATCTTGTAGAGCAGGAAAGCAGCCGGGCCGTTGCTGTACAGCGCGACTTCGACCGGCTGGTCGCGCAGCCCGAATATCTCGGCCGAACTGGGGTCGGTCCAGAACAGGGTCAGTTCGTGGGCGCCATTGGCGTAGGCGTAACGGGTGCCTTCATCGAACTTGTTGAAACCGGCTGCATAGATCTCGCCGACCTTGGGCAGGGTGGAGGGTGTTTCCGGCCGGACGAAGGTGTGGATTTCTCTCATTGGGCTTTTTCGTTCAGCAGCGTCACCATCATGGCGACCATATGCGGGTCGAAGTCGAAACCTTCGTCCAGGCCGGGGTTCAGGGCGATGCTCAGGTTCTCGCCCATGCGGCTCAGAATCCAGGAAAACTCGGTCAGCAATCCGCCGTTGTAATCGGGGTACAGGGCCACGAAGTCCTTGGCCCGTTCCGGCGCGGTGAACACGATCACGGCACGATGGCCTTCGTCGTCTTCCAGAACCATGGGATCGGCCTTGGTGGAGAGCTGGAAACCGGCGATCTGGTGCTTCTCGTCCTTGATCGGCATGAACACCTGCATGTCGAGGATGCGGTTGGCAAAGTCCTCCGGATCGACCTCCATGGAGAGCATGTCGAGAAGCAGTTGTTCAAGGTCGTTGCGGGGTACGAAGGGGGTGTTGTCCATGACGCTGTCAGCCAGAAGCAAAGATCGTCAGAATAGCATCTGGCAAGCACGCGGGGGATATTCCCCACTTAAACAGGCTCTAAAAATGCGAATCGGGATTGACCTTGGCGGCACGAAGATCGAGTTGATCGCCCTGAATGATGAGGGTGGGGAAATATTGCGACATCGGGTCGATACGCCACAAGGCGATTATGGGGAAACCGTGCGCGCCGTCGCCAGTCTGGTCGAACAAGCCGAAGCCGAACTGAGGCAGCACGGCAGCGTTGGCATCGGCACGCCGGGCGCGGTTTCCCGCACGACCGGCCTGATGAAAAACTGCAATTCAACCTGCCTCAATGGCCAGCCACTGCATAGCGATTTGCAGGTTGCGCTCAAGCGCGAGGTGCGTCTGGCCAACGATGCCAATTGCTTTGCCCTGTCTGAGGCCACCGATGGCGCGGCGGCTGGGGCGAGTGTCGTTTTCGGGGTGATTTTGGGTACGGGTTGCGGGGCAGGAATCGTGGTGAATCGCCACATCCTGACCGGCGCCAACGCGATTGCCGGGGAATGGGGCCACAACCCGCTACCCTGGCCGTGCGATGAAGAGCGGCCAGGGCCTGCCTGCTATTGCGGTCAGGCCGGCTGTATCGAAACCTGGCTATCCGGGCCGGGCTTGAGTCGGGATTTGCAGCGGGTATCCGGAATGGAACTGCCAGCGCACTTGATCGCCGAACGGGCAGCTAATGGCGATGTCGCCTGCGAAGCCGCCATGCAGCGTTATGAAGACCGGCTGGCGCGGAGCCTGGCTCATGTGATCAATATCCTCGACCCGGATGTCATCGTCCTGGGCGGAGGCCTGTCCAACATCAAGCGTTTGTATGACAACGTGCCCCGACTTTGGGGGCGGCATGTCTTTTCGGATGCGGTTGCGACACGGCTGG
>JARLJM010000058.1 GCA_031291185.1 Parasulfuritortus sp.
ATTCGTCTTTGCCGGGGCCATCCTGGCCGTCGCCGCCCTCGTCTGGCTCGTCTGGTATCTCCTCGCCGGACAATATTACGTCACCACCGACGACGCCTATATCGAAGCCGATTCGAGCCTGATCGCCGCCAAGGTCGGCGGTTATGTCACCAACGTCGCCGTCCTCAACGGCCAGCAGGTAAGAGTCGGCCAGGTCCTCGCCAGCATCGACCCGCGTGATTACGAGGCGGCACTCAAGGCCGCGCACGCCAACCAGGCAGCAGCCGACGCCGCCAGCGCCAGCACCACCGCCCAACTCGCCCTGCAACAGGCCAAAATCGCCGCCGCCAGCGCCGCCGTCTCGGGAGATCAGGCGCGGTTGACCCTGGCCGGACAGAACCAACGCCGCTTCGCCAAACTCTCCGCCAACGGCGCCGGCCCCCAACAGGCCACCGACGAAGCCAATAGCGGCCTTGCCACCGCCCAAGCCAACCTCGCCGCCGACCAGGCAGCCCTGCTCGGCGCCGAACGCGAAGTGGACGTGCTGAACGCCAGCATCAAAGCCGCCCAGGCTGCGCAAGCCCAGGCCCACGCCCAGGAACAACAAGCCGCCCTCGACCTCGAACACACCACCATCACCAGCCCTGTCGATGGCGTCGTCGGCAACAAAACCGTCGCCATCGGCGACTACCTGCAAACCGGTACGCAAATCATGGCCGTCGTCCCGCTCGATCAGGTCTATGCCGTCGCCAACTACAAAGAAACGCAAATCACCCATATCCACCCCGGCCAGCCCGTCACCCTCACCGTCGATGCCTTCCCCAACCTGACCATCACCGGCAAGGTCGAAAGCATCGCCCCCGCCTCCGGCCAGGAATTCGCCCTCCTGCCGCCCGATAACGCCACCGGAAACTTCACCAAAATCGTCCAGCGCGTCCCTATCAAAATCGATATCACCCTGACCCCCGCCAACCTCGGCAAACTCCGCCCTGGCCTGTCCATCGAACCCACCATCAACATACGTCCGGGCGCATGACTTTGGCGGGTATCAAAGTAAGGCCAGGGGGCGCTGCCCCCTGGACCCCCGCTAAGGGCGATGCCCTTAGAACCCCAGAGTTCAGGGTCCTGGGCGGGAGGGGTAATTTGCCCGCTTCGGACAGAGACTTATGTCTCGGTCTGAGAGGGCAAATTACCCCTCCCACCCAGGACCCTAAGTACCGGATTCCAAAGGCGTCGCCTTTGGCGGGGTCCAGGGGCAGCGCCCCTGGCCTTACTTAGAATGCCCGCCGAAGTCCCGCTCCGCACGCGTGTCGCGGTCGGTGGCGCGTTGATTGGCGCGTTCATGGCGGTTTTGAACATTCAGGTGGTGAATACGTCGCTCCCGGACATTCAGGGTGGGATTGGCACCGGGCTGGACAATGGCGGCTGGATTTCGACGGCGTATCTGATTGGCGAGATTATTGTGATTCCGCTGTCGGGCTGGTTGTCGGAGGTTTTTTCCTTGCGCCGGTATTTGATTGGCAGCACATTATTGTTCCTGTTTTTTTCAGCGGCGTGCGGGCTCACGACGAATTTCCCCGAGATGGTGACGTTACGGGCGTTGCAGGGGTTTTCCGGGGGTGTGTTGATTCCGCTGGCGCTGACCTGCGTGATTACCTTGCTGCCCGAGCGTTCCCGGCCGGTGGGCTTTGCTGCGTTTGCCCTCTCGGCGACGTTTGCCCCCGCGATCGGCCCGACGATTGGCGGCCTGATCACGGATTTATATGGCTGGCGCTGGATCTTTTTCCTCAATCTGATCCCTGGCGCGGCCATGCTCTCGGCCCTTTTCTGGGGGCTGGACCCTGCGCCGATGCGCCTC
>JARLJM010000059.1 GCA_031291185.1 Parasulfuritortus sp.
ACGTCGTAGGCCTTCATGATTTCGCAGATGTCCTCGAAGTGCGTGTAGAGGAAGCTCTCCTTGTGATGCGCGAGGCACCACTTGGCCATGATCGAGCCGCCGCGAGAAACGATGCCGGTCATGCGTTCGGCGGTCATCGGGATGTAGCGCAGCAGCACGCCGGCGTGGATGGTGAAGTAGTCGACGCCCTGCTCGGCCTGTTCGATCAGCGTGTCGCGGAACATCTCCCAGGTCAGCTCCTCGGCCTTGCCGTCGACCTTCTCCAGGGCCTGGTAGATGGGCACGGTGCCGATCGGAACGGGCGAGTTGCGGATGATCCACTCGCGGGTTTCGTGGATGTTCTTGCCGGTGGACAGGTCCATGACCGTGTCGCCGCCCCAACGGATGGCCCAGGTCATCTTGTCGACTTCCTCGTTGATCGAGGAGCCGAGCGCCGAGTTGCCGATGTTGGCGTTGATCTTCACCAGGAAGTTGCGGCCGATGATCATCGGCTCGGTTTCCGGGTGGTTGATGTTGTTCGGGATGATGGCGCGGCCGCGGGCGACTTCCTCGCGCACGAATTCGGGTGTGATCTCGCTACGCAAGGAGGCGCCGAAGTTCTGGCCCGGATGCTGGCGGGCCATCAGCTTGGCCAGTCGCTCGCCCTGCGGGCCGCTCTGGCGCAGCGACTCGATGTATTCCTGGCGGCGCAGGTTCTCCCGGATGGCGATGAATTCCATCTCCGGGGTGACGATGCCCTGGCGGGCATAGTGCATCTGGGTCACGTTCTTGCCGGGCAGGGCGCGGCGCGGGTTGCGGTGCAGGCCGGGGAAGCGCAGGCGGGACAGGTCGGCCATGTCGGCACGCTGGCGGCCGTAGTCGGAGGTCAGGCCGGACAATTGCTCGGTATCGCCACGCTCCTCGATCCACCGGGCGCGCATTGCCGGCAGGCCCTGGCGGATGTCGATTTTTACCTTGGGATCGGAGTAGGGGCCGGAACAGTCGTAGACGAAGATCGGCGGGTTCTTTTCGCCACCCATGCCGGTCGGCGTGTCGTCCTGGCTGATCTCGCGCATCGGCACCTGGATGTCGGGTCGGCTGCCTTCGACATAGACCTTGCGCGAATTGGGCAGCGGCTGGATGGCGGCTTCGTCGACGTGGGCGCTGTCGGCGAGAAATTCTGCCGAAGATTTGGGAGCGGCGGCGTTCATGGTGTTCCTTCCTCAATAGCAAGTAAGGAAGGCGGCGCGGCGGCCTCGCTTCCCTACGCCGGTATGACCCGGATCAGGTTCCAAGGGTGTGTCTCACTCCGGCCTGTCCGGAGACCCCTAGCGATTAACAGTTGACCAAAAGGATACACTGTTTCCAGGAAGGTGCGAAAAGCCTGCTCGGTTCGTGGTTATCGGCCAATACAGGAATTGCAATGGCAGAGGAATGCGTCTATAAATGACCGCCGAGTCACTTAATCTGGCTGTCCATGTCCATGTCCGCTGTCTTGTCTCAACCCCGCTGGCAACGTCGTGCCGATGCCCGTCCCCAGGAACTGCTGGAGGCCGCGCTGACGGTGTTCGTCGAACGCGGCTACGCCGCCGCGCGGCTGGAAGAAGTGGCCAGCCGGGCCGGTGTGGCCAAGGCAACGCTCTACCGCTATTACGAGAACAAACTGGAGCTGTTCAAGGCCGTGGTCCGCAATTCGCTCGTCTCCGGGTTCGATGAGGTGGCCAAGGCGCAGGCCGGCGAACCGGGCGGGGCGCGTGAGCAACTGATCCGGCTGCTGACAGCTTTTGTGCAGCGCATCGCCGGCTCGCCGCTGTCGGGCATTCCCAAGCTGGTCATCGCCGAGGCCAGTAACTTTCCCGAGATCGCGCGCTTTTATCATGAAGAAGTGATCCAGCGCGGCCGGGCCATGGTCATCGGGGTCTTGAGGCAGGGCGCGGCAGCCGGTGAATTCCGGTCGGTGGATGCGGACTATGCTTGGCGGATCGTGATCGCCCCGCTGTTGCTGGCGATCATCTGGAAACACAGCTTCCAGGCTTTCGAGCCGGAGCCGATGGATTTCGAGCGTCACCTGGAAGCACATCTGGACCTGCTGTTCAACGGGCTGGCGCCATCAAGGAATGAAGAGGATAGGCAATGGACAAGAAACTGATCGCAATACCCGTGATTCTGGTCGCCGTGGCGGCCGGTGCCTGGTGGCTGAAGCACGACCATGCCGAGGTCGGCAATGAACTGGTCCTGCACGGCAATGTGGATATCCGCCAGGTCGAACTGGCCTTCAACGCCAGCGGCCGGATCGACCGGGTACTGGTCCAGGAGGGCGATCGGGTCGGCAAGGGCCAGCTGCTTGCGCAGCTGGATACCGAACGGTTGAAGCTGTCCCTGGCCCAGACGGAGGCGCTATCGGATGCGCAGCGCAGCACTGTGGCCAAATTGAAGGCGGGATCGCGGCCGGAGGAAATCAGGCAGGCCGCCGCCCAGCGCGATGTCGCCAAAGTGGCGGTCGAGGATGCCAGCCAGGTGTACCGGCGGCAGCAGGATCTGGTGGCCCGGAAATTCGTGTCCCAGCAGCAGGCCGACAGTGCGAAGAACAATCTCGATGCCGCGCAGCAACGGCTGAACGCGGCGGAAGAAACCTACCGGCTGGCCGTGCTGGGGCCGCGCAAGGAAGACATCGCGGGCGCAGTGGCCGGATTGGCCGCACAGAATGCGGCTGTGGACGGGCTCAGACACGATATCGCGGAAGGGGAGTTGCACGCACCGGACAACGGCGTGATCGAGAACCGCATCCTGGAACCGGGTGACATGGCCTCGCCGCAGAAAACGGTGTTCACGCTGGCGCTGACCGATCCGGTCTGGGCACGGGTGTACCTGCCCGAAGGTGCGCTGGGTCGCGTGCCGGTGGGTGCGCGCGCCACGATCACGACCGACAGCCATCCGGACAAGAAATACGCAGCCTGGATCGGCTACATCTCGCCGGCCGCCGAGTTCACGCCCAAGACGGTGGAGACGGCCGAGTTGCGTACCAGCCTGGTCTACCAGGCACGCGTGTTCGCCTGCGAAGGCAAGGGTGAATTGCGCCAGGGCATGCCGGTGACGGTGACCATTACCTACGACCAGAAGCCGGCGGGCTCGCCCTGCGGTGACGGGAAGCCATGACCGAGGACGCCATCCTCGTCGCCGAGGCGCTGACCAAGTCATTCCGCGTGGCGGACCGCGTCACGACGGCGCTGACCGGGGTCAGTCTGAGCATACGGCCGGGCGTGGTGACGGGGCTTATCGGCCCGGACGGCGCCGGCAAGACCACCTTCATGCGGCTTGCCGCCGGTCTGCTGGTGCCCGATGCCGGCCGGATCACCGTGCTGGGTCTGCACGCGACACGCGACGCCCTGGCGGTGCAGGCCATGCTGGGCTACATGCCGCAGCGTTTCGGCCTCTACGAAGACCTCACGGTCCAGGAAAATCTCGATCTTTATGCCGATCTTCAAGGCGTGCCGCGTGGCGAGCGTGAGGCCCGCTATGCCGAGTTGATGCACATGACCGGCCTGGCACCTTTCACCCGCCGGCTGGCGGGCCGGCTGTCGGGCGGGATGAAGCAGAAGCTCGGCCTCGCCTGCACGCTGATCCGGGCGCCGCGACTGTTGCTGTTGGACGAGCCCACGGTCGGCGTCGATCCGGTGTCGAGGCGCGAGCTGTGGGCGATCATCGACCGGCTGGTGCGGAGCGAAGGCATGAGCGTGCTGCTCTCCACGGCCTATCTCGATGAAGCGGAGCGCTGCGCCGAGGTCATCCTGCTGCATGAAGGCAAGGTGCTCGACCACGGGCCGCCGTCTGCCATGAGCGAACGGATGATGGGCCGGACCTGGGCCGTGTCGATGGCCGGCAAGCGCAACCGGGACCTGCAGGCCGATCTGGACGGTCAGCACGATGTGGTCGATGCCCTGGTCCAGGGCGACCATGTGCGGCTGGTGACGGCAGGGCGCGCGTTGCCGGAGTCGGTGACCCGGCAGGCCGGCATCGCGGCGCGCGAGGTGGCGCCGCGTTTCGAGGATGGGTTCATCGACCTGCTGCGCAGGCGCCAGGGTGGCACGGCACATGTCGCCGCCATGGACGGCGCGGCTGTGCCTGAAGGCAAATCAACGGATGGCGTGGTCATCCGGGTGAGCGGATTGCGCCGCCGGTTCGGTGAGTTCTGGGCGGTGGACGGGGTCGATTTCGAAATCCGGCGGGGCGAGATATTCGGCCTGCTGGGTGCCAACGGAGCAGGCAAGACGACCACCTTCCGCATGCTGTGCGGGCTGCTCCCGGCCAGCGCCGGCCATCTCGAAGTGGCGGGACTCGACCTGCGTCATGCCGCTTCGGCAGCACGGGCACGAATCGGCTACATGTCGCAGAAATTCTCTCTCTACGGCAACCTCTCGGTGACCCAGAACCTCGATTTCTTCGCCAGCGCCTACGGCCTGTCGGGCAGCTTGCGCAAACAGCGTATCGACTGGGCCGTGACCGAATTCGAACTGGCGGCCTTTGCCGACCAGTTGAGCGCTGAACTGCCGCTCGGCTACAAGCAGCGCCTGGCCATGGCCTGCGCCCTGATGCACAGCCCGGAAATCCTGTTCCTCGACGAGCCCACCTCGGGCGTCGATCCGCTCGCCCGGCGCGAATTCTGGCAGCGCATCAACGCACTGGCACGGCAGGGCGTGACGGTGCTGGTGACCACGCACTTCATGGAAGAGGCGGAATATTGCGACCGGCTGGCGATCATGGCCCTCGGACGCATCCTGGCCATGGACGAGCCGACCGTCATCAAGGCACTGGCACGCACGGCGGCGAACCCCGAGCCCAGCATGGAGGATGCCTTCATCCACCTGGTCGAGGATACGGCCGTGGCGGAGGCGGCATGACCGGCGAACGCGGCGGTTCGGTCATGCGGCTCAGGGGGCTGGTGCGCAAGGAGTTTCTCCAGATCGTGCGCGACCCGAGCAGCATCGCCATCGCCTTCCTGATGCCCATCTTCCTGCTGGTCCTGTTCGGCTACGGTGTGTCGCTCGATGCCGACCATGTGCCGCTGGCCGTGGTCGCTGAAGCGCCATCGCAGGACAGTGCCGATTTCACCGCTTCCCTGCAGGGCTCGCACTATTTCAAACCCCGGATCCTGGCCTCCATGTCCGAGGCGGAGCTGGCCCTGCGCGAAGGCGAGGTGGATGGCATCATCCGGTTGCGGCCGGATTTCTCCCGGCGTATGCGGCAGGCGGACGGCGCGCCGATCCAGGTCGTGGTCGACGGTGTCGACGCCAACACCGCGCGACTGGTCATGGGTTATGTCGAGGGCGCCTGGGGCAGCTGGCTCGCGGCCAAGGCGGCCGGCAATGGCCAGTCGCTGACTACGCCGGTCGACTTGCAGCCGCGCATCTGGTTCAACAGCGAACTGCGCAGCCGCAACTATCTGGTGCCGGGACTGGTGGCCATAATCATGACCCTGATCGGCGCCCTGCTCACGGCGCTGGTCATGGCGCGCGAGTGGGAGCGCGGCACCATGGAGGCGCTGATGGTGACGCCGGTCAGCATGACCGAGGTACTGCTCGGCAAGCTGTTCGCCTATTTCGTCCTCGGCACCGGCGGCATGCTGCTCACCGTCGGTCTCTCGGTCTGGCTGTTCGAGGTGCCGCTGCGCGGTTCGTTCTGGGTATTGTGGGCCTGTTCCAGCCTGTTCCTGCTGGCGGCGCTTGGCATGGGGCTGACCATCTCGACCCTGGCGCGGAGCCAGTTCGTCGCCGGCCAGGTCGCCATCATCGCCACCTTCCTGCCGGCCTTCCTGCTGTCCGGCTTCATCTTCGACATCGGCAGCATGCCGGCACCGGTCCAGGTCGTGACCCACCTGATCGTGGCCCGTTATTTCGTGACCATCGTGCAGACGCTGTTCCTGGCCGGCGACGTCTGGCCGGTTATCCTGCCCAACGCGGCGGCGCTGGCGGTGATGGCAGCGATCTTCCTGACCATCACCTGGCGCAAATCGAGAAAGCGGCTGGATTGATATGTGGCAAAGGATATTGGCCCTTGTCCACAAGGAATTCCTGGCCCTGCTCAAGGATCCCAAGAGCCGCATGGTGCTGATCGTGCCGCCGCTGATCCAGTTGCTGGTGTTCGGCTATGCCGCGACCTTCGACCTGAAGGAGGTGCCCTATGCCGTCTACAACGAGGACCGGGGCGCGGCCTCGCGCGACCTGCTGGCGGCCTTTCACGGGGCGCCGAGTTTCAGCCAGGTGGCGGAGCTGCACTCGGAGGGCGAGATCGCTCCGCTGGTGGACGCGCGCAATGCGCTGGTGGTGCTCCACATCGGACCCCGGTTCAGCGCCGACCTGCTGGCCGGGAACCCGGCGCCGTTGCAGGTGATCATCGACGGGCGAAATTCCAACACCGCCATGATCAGCCTCAACTACGTGCGCAGCGTGGTCGACAGCTTCAACAACGACTGGATCGCCGCGCGGGGTTTGCAGGGGCCGCCGGCCAGGCTGGAGATGCGGGCCTGGTTCAACCCCAACCTTGATAGCCGGTGGTACTTCATACCCGGCATCATCGGCATGCTGACCCTGGTGGTCACCATGCTGGTGACGGCGCTGACCGTGGCGCGGGAACGGGAGCAGGGCACCTTCGACCAGCTGCTGGTCACCCCGTTGCGGCTGGGCGAAATCCTGATCGGCAAGACGGTGCCCGGTTTTGTCATCGGCATCGTCCAGGCCACCCTGATCCTGCTGGTGGCGACGCTGTGGTTCAAGGTGCCCCTGCTCGGCAGCCTGCCCGCGTTCTATGTCGGGCTGGCCCTGTTCCTGCTGTCAGGCGTCGGTGCCGGATTGTTGATTTCCTCGCTGGCCGCGACCCAGCAGCAAGGGTTGCTCGGGGCCTTTCTGTTCATGGTGCCGGCGGTGATCCTGTCCGGCTTCGCCACGCCCATCGCCAACATGCCGCAGGCCGTACAGACGCTGACCCTGATCGATCCCTTGCGCTATTTCCTGATCATTTTGCGCAAGGTTTTTCTGGAGGGAGCCGGTTTCGACGTTCTGTATAACCAGCTCTGGCCGATGGCCGTGATCGGCGCAGTCACCCTGATGCTGGCCGGTTGGCTGTTCCGGCACCGCATGTACTGAGAGGGATATGCTAAGCTTTTCCCGATGCCCACTGTTTAAGCAGGAATTGCCATGGATAACGAGCAGATTCGCTATTTGATGATCGAACAACAGATTCGCCCCTGGGAGGTGCTGGACCCGGTGGTGCTGGACCTGCTGACCAGGGTCAAGCGGGAGGATTTTGTCCCGGCCGTCTATCAATCGCTGGCCTTCGTCGACATGGCGATTCCGCTTGGCAACGGCGAATACATGTGGGAACCCAAGCTTGAGGCGCGGGTCCTGCAGAGCCTGGCGCTGCAGCCCGCCGACCGGGTGCTGGAAGTCGGCACCGGCAGCGGCTATTTCACCGCGCTGCTGGCCAATCTGGCGGCCGAGGTGGTCAGTATCGAGATCGTCCCCGAACTGCAGGAAGAAGCCGTTAAGAAACTCAAGGCCCATGGCCTGGAGAATGTCACCGTGAAGCTGGGCGATGCCGCCCGCGACTGGAACGCCGACGGCACGTTCGACGCCATCGTGCTGACCGGTTCTTCGCCGGTGCTGCCGGAGGCGTACCTGAGCCGGCTCAAGCCGGGTGGCCGTCTGTTCGTCCTGGTGGGCGAGGGCGCCATGATGACGGCGGTTCTGGTGACCTGCGTCGCGCCCGGCGCCTGCCAGCGCAACGAGCTGTTCGAGACCCGGGTAAAGGCCTTGACCCATGCCCTGGAACCGGAACGGTTCGCCTTCTGATATGAAACACCTGCGCCCCTCCGAGTTGAAGGCCTGGCTGGACGATCCCGCCCGCGCGAAGCCGTTCCTGCTTGATGTGCGCGAGCAGTGGGAATACACCCTCTGCCACATCGAAGGCGCCAAGCTCATGCCCTTGCAAAGCGTGCCGGCGCGCATGGGCGAATTGAACCCCGGGCAGGAAATCGTGGTCATCTGCCATCATGGCGTGCGCAGCCACCATGCCGCGCGCTTCCTTGAACACAACGGCTTCACCAATGTCATCAACCTGTCCGGCGGTGTGGACGGTTGGGCCAAGGAAGCCGATCCGACCATGCCGACCTATTGAGATACACCATGCGCAAACCGCTTCTGCTCGCCTGTCTGGCTGCTCTCGCCTGGCAGGCCGATGCGGCCGACCTGACCGACATCTATCGTCTTGCCCAGCAGAACGACGCCGTCTACGCCTCCGCCCAGGCCGCCTACAAGGCCGGACTGGAGGCCCTGCCCCAGGCGCGTGCGCTCCAGTTGCCCAGCGTCAATCTGTCTGCAGGAGTCAATCATTACTCGACCGACTCCAACGTCACCAATCCGATGAATTACACCTCGCCCGGCGCGATCCTGAGCCTGACCCAGCCGATCTATCGCAAACAGAATCTGGTCTCGCTGGAACAGGCCAGACTCCAGGTCCAGGCGGTCGAGGCCCAGCTCAAGCTGGCCCAGCAGAGCCTGATCCTGCGTACTGCCCAGGCCTATTTCGACGTGTTGCAGGCGCAGGACAACCTGGCTACGGTCCAGGCCCAGAAAGCGGCCATCGGCCAGCAGCTGGAGCAGGCCAGGAAAAGTTTTGAGGTTGGCACGGCCACCATCGTCGACACGCACGAGGCACAGGCCAGTTACGATTCGACAGAGGCGCTGGAGATTGCCGCCCAGAATGACCTGGAGGTCAAACGCCGGACGCTGGAAAAGCTGATCATGATCGAGGCGCCGAATCTCGACCCGCTTGCCAAGGGCGCGACAGCGGCCCGGCCACAACCCGACGACATGAATGCCTGGGTCAGACAGGCGGAGGGCAGCAGCCTGTCGGTGGTGGTCAGTCAGGCCAATGCCGAAATCGCACGGCGTGAAGTGGCCAAGCAGAATGCCGGTTATCAGCCGACGCTCGATCTGGCCGCCAGCTACGGCGAGACGCGCAATGGCGTAACCGGCAACGTCACCGGAATCAACAGCCACAGTGCAGTGATCGGCCTGCAACTGGGCTGGAATCTCTATCAGGGCGGAGCGACGCGCTCACTGGTGCGCCAGGCGGTGGCCAATCAGGAACGGGCCCGTTTCGATCTGGACAATGCGCGCCGGCAGGCCGTGCTGGATACCCGTCAGGCCTTTCTCGGCGTGGTTTCGGGCAATGCCCGGGTGGCGGCGCTGCAGCAGGTCGTGGTGTCCAGCGAGACCCAGTTGAAATCGACCCAGCTGGGTCAGGAAGTGGGGGTGCGGACCGCTGTCGATGTGCTCAATTCGGAACAGCAGTTGTATGGTGCCGAGCGCGATCTGGCCGCGGCCCGTTACGCCGCCTTGATGAGTGGCCTCAATCTGAAAGCCGCAGCAGGGTCATTGACCGAGGCTGATCTGGCGGCAGTGAACGGGTTGCTGGTCAAGCAGCCCTGATCAACAGTGCAAGCGGGACAGTTCCGGTTCCAGCAGATTCATCACTTTTAGCGTCGCGCCCTGATGGGCCTGGCTGAAGTGCCAGCCGGCCTCGTTCATCAGGCTGCGCTGTTCGGGATGCTGGTAGAGTCGTTTCAAGGCCAGCGCAAGTTCCTCGGCATTCTCAATTCGCCGCGCCGCGCCGGCCTCGATGGCCTGCTCCGTCGCTTGCAGGAAATTCCAGGTGTGCGGTCCGATCAGCACCGGACAGCCCGCGGCTGCCGCCTCGATCAGGTTCTGACCTCCGAGAGGCAGGAGGCTGCCGCCGATGAAGGCGACCTCCGCCGCGGCATAATAGGCGGCCATTTCGCCCATGCTGTCGCCAAGGAAGACTTCGGTTTGGGGTGTGACGGGGGCTCCGGCGCTGCGCCGGACGAATTCGACTCCCCGACTCGTCAGCAGGGCGGCAACCTGGTCGAAGCGCTGAGGGTGGCGCGGCACGATGACCAGCAGCAGGCCGGGTATGCCGAGTTCAAGGCAGGTATCCAGAATCAGCGCCTCTTCGCCCTCGCGGGTGCTGGCGGCAAGGAAGACGAAACGCCCGGCGAACAATCGGCGCAGATCCTCTGCGCGTTCTGTCGTGCCGTCCGGCGCGGTGATGTCGAACTTCATGTTGCCGGTGACCCGGACATTGCGCGCACCCAGCTCAGTCAGGCGGCGGGCGTCGGCCTCGGTCTGTGCGGCCAGCCCGGTCAGACTGCCCAGCGTCGGGTGGATCAGGCCGTCGATGCGGCCATAGCCGCGGGCCGAGCGTTCCGATAAACGGGCGTTGACCAGAAAGGTCGGTATGCCGCGCCTGCGGCACTGATGGTAGAGGTTGGGCCAGATCTCTGTTTCCAGAAAGATGGCGATGCCGGGGTGGCTGCGCGCGAGAAATCGGTCGACCAGGACCGGCAAGTCATAGGGCAGGTAGGTGAGCCGGACGGTTGCGCCGAACAGCTCGGCAGCCGTGGCGCGGCCGGTCGGCGTGGTGTTGCTGAGCAGCAGGGTGCAGTCCGGATGCTGTGCCAGCAGGGCCCGCACCAGAGGCGCGGCGGCGCGGGTCTCGCCGACCGACACGGCGTGCAGCCAGATCACCGGGCCGTCTGGCAGGCACGGTGTCCAGCCCAGGCGCTCGCGCCAGTGCCGGCGGTACTCCGGCTGCTTGCGGCTGCGCCAGAGCAGGTACAGGAACATCAAGGGCAGTGCCAGCCACCAGAGCAGGGTGTAGAGGAAACGCATGGGCGAATTCTACTGTCGGCTGGGATAAAATGCCCGCAACTATGAAGGAGCCGAAATGAAAGTATTGATTACCGGGGTGGCAGGGTTTATCGGCATGCACGTCGCACAGCTTTTGCTCAGGCGCGGCGACGAAGTGGTGGGCATCGACACGCTCAACGATTACTACGATCCGGCCCTGAAGCTGGCCCGGCTTGAACGGCTCAAGCCGCTCCCCGGTTTTCGCTTCATCCAGGTCGACATCGCCGACCGCATGGCCATGGAAGACCTGTTCGCGGCCGAGCGTTTCAATCGCGTGGTCAACCT
>JARLJM010000060.1 GCA_031291185.1 Parasulfuritortus sp.
CCTGATGGTGTCCCAGAGCAACTGGAATACCCCGCGCGGCATGTCCGGATGGCGAACGATATTGTGCTGGGCGCCGATCAGCTCGCGTTCCGTGTAACCGGACATGGCGATGAATATTTCGTTGCAGTAGGTGATGCGGCCCGCGAGATCGGTTTTGGAGACAATGAAATCGTCATCGCGCAAAACCCGCTCCTGTTGGGTCGGGGTAATCAGGTTTTTCATCAGAATGCTGCCCCTGAACAAAAAATAGTACGTATATATTAGGATTTTTTTGTCTCGCGCGGATTGTACGAAAGTCCAATCCCACAAAATTAATGCTGGTATCGGCTACCCGGGTGAATACCGCAAAGCCACCATGGCGGACTCCCTGAAATCCAGCCCCGCATAAAAATCGAGCGCCCGTCGGTTGTCCCTGTCGGCCAGCAGCGTGATGCGCGTCATGCCTTCCGTCGCCGCCCAGTCGCGGACATGCTCCACCAGCCGCCGGCCATGACCCATGCGACGATAGCGGGCCTGGACGATCACATCCTCAAGCAGGACAACTCGACAGCCTTCCGCCGTACTGACGGTAATCAGCGCATTGGCCATGCCGGCGACCTGACCATCGATCCGGAGCACGAACAGGCGACCCGCATTCGGGTTGTCCAGGACCAGGCGCAATCCGCGCATTTGCTTCGCCCGGTCGGGACTGAAATCGCTTTCCAGTTCGAACAGCTCAGCCAGCAGATCGGCCATGGACTCCAGATCCATGGCGGTGGCGAAATCGACGACGATATTCAATTCAGGCTCCGGAATGCTTTCATGACAGTTCTGCTGCAAGCCTCATGCCAGGAGACAAGGTCGCAGGGGATATCTACCCCAGGCCGGCCTTGATATACCGGCAGGCTAGTAACCAATTGAATTAGTCGGGTATTGGTCTATAAAACCAATACCTGTTGCCTTGTGAACCAACCACGGACAGCAGCCATATTTAAAGAACACATCACGTGTCCCCTTTTGCCTATGGAGGAGGAATCATGAGCAAACTATTGAAAGAAGTACTGCGCGCCAACGAGGACTATGCCAGCGGTTTTGGCAACAAGGGCAAGCTGGCCATGCCGCCGGCGCGGCGGTTCGCCATTCTGACCTGCATGGATGCGCGACTGGACCCGGCCAAGTTCGCCGGGCTGGCCGAGGGCGATGCCCACGTCATCCGCAATGCCGGCGGCCGTGCGAGCGACGATGCCATCCGATCCCTGGTGATCTCCTACAAGCTGCTCGGTACCCGCGAGTGGTTCGTGGTGCACCACACCAACTGCGGCATGGAGACCTTCAGCGACCAGACCATGCGGAGTCTGCTGGCGAGCAGTCTGAAGACCGCGAGCCTGGACGCCTCCGGCTGGTCCGACAAGGGACATGGCCATGGCTCTAAGGAAGGCGATTTCATCGACTGGCTGACCATCAGGAATCAGGAGGAGAGCGTGGTGCAGGATGTGGAACGGATCCGCAATCACCCCCTGGTACCCAAGGACATCCCCATCTACGGCTATATCTACGATGTCGGGTCAGGCAAGCTGATCGAGGTCCACGAAGCCATGGTGAAAGGCCAGGCGACGGAAGGCGAATTCGCCCACCAGACCGAACATCGCAGGGCCGCCTAGCGTTTTACACTTGAACATATCGCTGACGAGTCGCTGCAGCCAGCCGGTTTGAGTGAACCGGCTGGTCGACTCCTTCAAAGCGAATCGAGAAACGCCTGCAAGGCCATCCGGTCCGACGCACCCAGCTTTGCAAATCGGTCCCGGGCGACCCTGGCCTCGCCGCCATGCCAGAGAATGGCCTCTTCGTAGTTGCGCGCCCGACCGTCGTGCAGGAAAAACACCTTGCCGTTGATCTTGCCCGCCAGGCCGATGCCCCATAACGGCGGAGTGCGCCATTCCTGCCCGCTGGCCATAAAGTCGGGCCGCCCGTCGGACAGCCCGGTGCCCATGTCATGCAACAAGAGATCGGAATAAGGATGGATCTCGCGCCCGGCCAGCAAGGGGTCCGCCGCCTTGGCATCGGTATGCAAAGTTGGGCGATGGCAGACCGCGCAACCCATCTGGGCAAAACGTGCTTCACCCGCCTTCACCGCCGGCGACTCGGTATCGCGCCGGGCCGGGACGGCCAGATGTGCCTGATAGGCGACCAGGTCGTTCAGTTGCGCCGTCGACAGCTCCGGTTGCGGCCCCAGGGCCGCCTGCTGACAGGCGGTTTGCGCCGGTGTGCAGTTCTGCTTCGGGAATAGCGGCGAAGTGATGCCCAGGTCGCCGATCATCGCGCCTGCGCTCTGCTGGCGCAGGTCGGGCATGTTGGCCTTCCAGCCCAGACGGCCGAGCGCGATGCCGCCCTTCGCTGCGTTCCAGACCCAGTTGACCCGGCCCTTCACGCCATCGGGCTTGGTCTCGGCAACCAGTGCGAAAAGCGTCGATTCCGACACCGCATCGAGCAGCCCCGAACCGTACACCGGCTGGGCGATGCGCGGTGAGGTCAGCGCGCCATCCAGCGGGCCGTAGGCCAGTTCGGTGAACACCAGACGGGGCTGGCGCAAGGACACTTTCGTCCCGTCAGCGAGCACGACGACCTTTTCGTCCCAACGCAGATTCACCCGTCCTTCGCCGGGCACGCCAGGCACACCCTCCTCGTTGAACTGGTCGCCATAGGCGGGATGCGGGTTGGGTCCGCCATGCGGGCCGACGCCGGGAACCGACAGCCGCACCAGCATGGATTGCATCCGGTCGGCTGGCGTCTCCGGTGGCTGGCCGCGTCCATTTTTCGCATGACAGGCGATGCAGGACAGCCGGTTGTAGAGCGGGCCCAGACCGGCCGCAATGTCCTGCGCCGGCGAGACCACCCAAGCCTGACGGAACAGCGTCCGGCCGCGCATGAAGGCGGCGAGTTCAGTCTCGCTCAGGCCTGACATGGGCTGCGAAAAGGCTTCCCGGCTGGCGTCGGCGATGGTCACATCGTCAGCCAGTACCGGCGCGATCAGGATCAGGCCGGCCAACCCCAGCCAGCGACTGCGTTTCATGCCACGGCCTCGGCCAGGCCTTGCATGGCGCGTGCGATGTGGCTGTCACACAAGGCATTCCAGCGCGCTTCAACGTCGCCCGGCGCGGTAGTCGCGCCCTCCACCTTGTCGCGATACAGACGCATCAGGGCCGGGTCGGCGGCTTCCAATTCGGTCAGCGGCGGCGTGCAAAGTTCCCGTCGAACGGCGCTCATGTCCTTGCCGGCGGCCTCAGCCGTGTGCAGGCGCTGCCAGAGCCCGACCAGTTCGCCGTGACGACGGATGAGCATGGCGTCGAATACCTGCCCCAGCAGGGTCAGCCGGTTCAGGCCGACAGACTCGTCGTAGTCGTAGGCACCGCGTTCCGCAGCCACGAAGGGTCGCGGATAATCGGCCGGCAGACCGGCATAGACCGCCGGCCGGACCGGCAGCTTGCGGATGTCCGGATCGGCCAGCAGACGCTGACCCGCCTCCGACAGAACGAAGGCCGCGAAGGCCTGTGCGCCATCAGGATTGGGTGCGCCGGCGGTGATGGCGATCTGACCTGGATTGATGCCGCCATGGCCTGGATAGACGAAACGGATCGGCGAGCCGTTGGCAATCGCGGAGGCGACGAAGAAATCGATGGACAACCCGACCGCCGCGCGGCCCGAGGCGATTTCGTCGGTGACGAAGGTGCTGCCACGGTCGACCAACACCGACAGGCCGGCTATTTCGCTCCACAGTGCCCAGCCTTTTTCCCAGCCATAGGCCTGGAGCACGATATCGACCATGACCGGCGCGAAGCCGACTCTCGACGGAATCGGCAGCGCGATCAACCCGGCCAGTTTCGGCGCAGTCAGGTCGTTCCAGTCAGCCGGCACGGGCAGGCCCAGCTTGGCCAGTCTCGAGGTGTTCACGGCGAAGCCATAGCCGGCCATCTCGGTGGCCCGAAAATAACCGTCCGCATCGGCCAGCCGGTTCTTGCCGATCTTGTCAGTCAAGCCCGCTGAATCGACGCCCAGTTTGCGCCAGGCGCCTTCTTTCTTCAGCCGTTCGAAATTACGCGGCGATGCCGCCCAGTAGACGTCCACGCCGCCTTGTTCCGGCTTCTCCAGCCAGGGCAGGGCATCGTGCGGCATGCGCCAGAGGATGTTCAGCCGGTATTCCGGATGAGCGCGCTCGAAGGCGGCCTCGAAGCGGTCCATCACTTCGCCCTGGTAGCTTGTCATCACCACCACGGGACGCGGAGCGGCGTAGGCTTTGCCGAAGGCCAGGGCGCCGGTGACGCCGGCCAGGCCGGTCAGGAACCGCCGGCGGCCGGCGTCATGGGAGTTGCTTTGCATGATCGGCTCCGATGTCTCAGAACGGTGCGTTGAACTGGACGAAGTAGGTCCGGCCCGCTTCCGGGAAACCTTCCGTGTAGGCGTACAGGCGGTCGAAAAGATTGCGCACCCCAGCCTCGGCCAGGACACCGTTGGCAAAGCGGTAACCGGCCTTGGTGTTGACCACGCCAAAGCCGCTGGCCACTTGAGTGCCCGTGCTGTTGGAGTAGCGTTTGGTGGCGGCCTCACCCGTCGTGGTGACGCTCCAGCGGCCGACCTTCCAGACCGCCGAAGCCGTCAGGTGCTGCTTGGGCGTGTCGGTCAGCAGTACCGATGGATTGGACAGGTTGGACCGGTCCAGATAAGTGTAGGCGGCACTCAGGTCCCACGCCCCGATACTGCCCTGGGCAGACAGCTCGACACCTTGGGAACGGGCCTTTCCGGCGTTCTGCATCTGGCTGCAAGGCGGGCTGGAACACATGGACGACGGGATGGTGACCGCCTGGATCAGGTTGCTGATGTCGGTATGGAAGACCGCCATATCCAGCAGCCAGTTACCGCCGACCACCTCGCTGTAACCCACCTCCAGATGGTTGGCTTCTTCCGTCTGCAGGTACGGATTCGGCAACGCGGTGCCCAGCTTGTAGGAATAGCGGTCCTTGATTGTCGGGAAGCGGCTCTTGCGGGCCCAGGTCAGGCGTGCCTTGCCGGTGTCCGAGGTCTTGTAGAAGACGCCGATCTGGCCGTTGGTGGCATCGCTGTTGGCGCGAGCGAAATCCGAAACCACCTTGGTGGTCGAGTTGTAATCCTGCGCCTCCAGCGTGTCGTGCCAGTCGTAGGAAAAGCCAGCCACCACGCTGAGTCGGGGATTGATGACCTGGGTATCTTCCAGGCCGACCGACTGAATGCGGTCCTTGTCGGTACGGATCGGTTCGCCCAGATTGTGCTCGCGGTGCACGTCTTCCTTGTAATGCCAGGCCGCCTTCAAGGCATTGCTTGCGCTGGGCGCGAAGTCCCCTTCCAGTGACGCACCGTTGGTGTAGTCGTCGTACCAGCTTTCGAACGAAGACTTTTTCTTCATCGTGCTGTAGGTGGCATCGTCATAGGCGAAGATGGAATTGTTGTAGGTGTCGTGATAAACGCGCGCCTTCAGGTTGGATGAGCCGATCCGGGTGTTGGTGACCAGGTACAAACTGGTGGTGTCCCAGTAGGGCCACTGCCAGTAGCGGGCCGAGATGCCCGATACCGTTCCGGCATAAGGCGGCACCCCCTTCACGCCGTGTTCGTCCATGTAGCCGATGGCGTATTCATCGGTGGCGTTGGGCGTCAGGCCCAGCTTCAGGTTGAGCCGGCGGTCGTGGTGATAGCTGTTGTTGCGTTCGCCACCGTTTTCGGCAGGTGTCGGTGTGAAGCTATCCGGCAGACTGAACGAATCCTCGTTCAGATAGGACGCGCCAGCTTGCAGATACCAGCTGCCGCGATTCATGCCGACGTTGGCATACGTGTCATAGCCATTGTTGCCGTCCTTGTCGAAGGTCACGCCGCCGCCCACTTCGCCCTCCAGCGCCTTGGTCGGTCGCCGGCTGATCAGGTTGATGGCGCCGCCCAGGGTGTTGGGGCCGTAGATCATCGAACTGAAGCCCTTGGCCACGTCGATGCGGGACAGGTCGAAGGTGTTGTAGCGGCCCAGGTCGACATAGCCGTCATAGGGTACGTAGACCGGCACGCCATCCAGGAAGACCGGCACCTGACGCAGATCGAAGCCGCGCACGTAGGCCATCTCCTCGTTGCGCGCGCCGACCTTGCTCAGGCTGACGCCGGGCAGGGTATTAAGGGCGGCGCCGACTGTTTGCTTGTCGTCGCGACGCAGGTCGGACTGGGTCAGCACCGAGACGCCGGGTTGCGCATCGTCTTCAGGCGAAGCGGAGACATTGACCTCGCCCAGCGTGAACACGGAGGCCGCGTCGTCGGCCCAGACGGGTTGCAGATAGAGCGTTGCCAGCAGACTGGCCAGGATGGTTTTCTTCATGGTGTCGTCCTTTCAGAATGACCTGGTCAGAAATTCAGGGAAACCTTGGCCACGATGCTGCGCGGCGCGCCGGGGTAGTAGATGGCGCTGGTGCCGCTCATGAGCTGGTAGTAGCTGGCGTTGATGAAACCGATGTATTTCCTGTCGAACAGGTTGGCTACCGACAGGGTGGCATCAAGTTTGGTCCCGGCGAATTTGTGTTTGTAATCGACGCCCAGATCAGCCGTGACGTAGCCGGCGATCTTCTGGGTGTGCTGGGTGTCGCCGTAGCGGGAGCTCATGTAGTGGAGCACCGGCGACACGGTGTAGGGGCCGCTATGCCATGCGGAACCAAGACTGGCCGACCACAGCGGCACATCGGGCAGTTGCAGGCCGGTTACCGCCAGGGTGGCGCCGCTGTTGAGCGGCAGATTCTCGACGAAGGTGTTGTGGTCATAGGAAAGCGACCCGAATACATCCAGATTGGCCAGCGGCGACCAGCTACCCGCAGCCTGTGCCCCATAGGAGCGGCTTTCGCCGACGTTTTGCGAATAGGCGGGCAACGGACCGCTGCCATCCGGATCGTAGGACACGTTCTTGTCGTGGAAGCGGGCGTAGTAAAGCGTGGGCTCGAACCAGCCCTGGGTGTAGTTCAGGCGCAGGCCAAGGTCGAAGGCATTGGAGGTTTCTGGCTTGATCTGCTTCCAGAGCTGGTTGGCGGTGATGCCCTGGGCATGGAAGACCGAATAGTTCTGCTGGTAGACCGGCCAGATATCGATGCTCGGTGCGCCGAAATTGCGGCCGGCGCTAGCCTTCAGGGTAGCCGCAGGGGTCAGGTCGTAGGCCAGTGCCAGGAAGGGCAGGTACTTGTCGACCGAGAAACTGCTGGCGCTGCGTTCGGCGACCACACCCGTGGATTGGGCAATGGCCTGATCGTAAGACACATCGCCGATCCCGGTCATGTTATAGAAATCGAATCCCGGCATGGTCTCCTTGACGAAGCGCAGGCCGCCCTGGACCTGCAAGGCGTTGAAGCGCTGATCGGCCATGGCGTAGACGCTGTTGAACTGATGCCGGTCCACCACCTTGGACAGAATCGACCAGGTGGCCGCACCGCTCAGGTCACCTGCCGCAGTCGGCGTGTACATCTTCCAGGCGGTGGGCGGTCCGGGCGGAACCATGGAACTCCACCAGTAACCCAGCTTCAGGTTGGTGTCGTTCAACTTGGTCAGATACTCGGCGGTCAGGCCGTACCAGTCATGGTCGATCAGCCAGTCGCGCACCTTTCCGTTGGACATGCCGTCCAGGTAATAGCCTTGCTCTTTCTGGTAATACGGCTTGAATACGAATTTAGAATCGCCAGAAATCTTCCAGGTCAGTTCCGACAGCAGGGACCAGTCGCGGAAGTCCTGGCGATTGTAGCCATAGTAGTTGATCGCGGTGCTGGGCGTGGCGCTTGAAGTCGAGCTGAAATCATAGTCGCGATAGACATCCAGGTTGGTGGCCTGGGCATAGGTCAACGCCCGGTAATCGTCCTGCTTCATGTCGGTGTAGGCGGCATAGACCTTCAGGTCGACATGGTCGCCCAGCGGCCTGGACAAGGCTGCTTCGAAGTTGTCGCTGCCCTCCGGCGAATCGCCGGGACCGCGCCATTTGGACGCCGCGGTGTGCGAACCCGAGACGAAAAATGCCGTGCCGTCTTTCAGCAGACCGGAGTCGTAGCGTGCAAAGCTGCGGGTGAAGTCGAAGGATCCAATGGCTTGCGAGACCTGGAGATTACGTTCCGCCGTCGGCCAGCGCAGATTGGTGTTCAGCGCACCACTGAGGGTGAAGTAGCCTAGGTAGTCCGGTGCCACCGGGCCTTGCGCCAGGGAGACCGAGGCGAAATTTTCCGTGTCGTACAGCCATAGATAGCCCGGGCCCGGATCGATGTTCGCCGTTGGCACGCCATCAATGGTGCCGTTGGCGCCATGCGTGGCCAGTTCGCCGCGCACCCGCATGCCTTTGTTGCCGCCCGGTATGTTGGCCAGGCCATAGGAATCGGCGGACTGGACGTTGACCGAGGGCATGCCGCTGACGGTGCGATAGGGGTTGCTCCCGCCGGCGTCACCCCAAAGGTCGATGCCGGCTTCGTCCACCTGATAAACGGTGGACGGGCCAGTGGATGTACTCACGGCGCCGCTACCCACTGCCTCTGCCGTAACGTTGACCGATGGCAACGTCACCGTGTCCTCCGCGAATGCAGTCTGGGTCACTGCAAAGATGAAGGCCGGCACGGCCAGCAGGGCCAGCGGTCGTGGCGTCCAGGTCAGGTTCGGTTGAGCAGGCATGGTTTTTCTCCTTGGCTAGATGTGTAAAAGGGGTTCAGGGCGTGGGGGCCGGTTCGCTGACGAAGCCGATGCGGTCGAGACCGGCGCGGGAGGCTTGTGCCATCACCGCGGCGACCCGGCCGTAGGGCACCTCGCGGTCGGCGCGGATGTGCAGTTCGGGAACGGGATTGGCCGTGGCGGCGCGGGCCATGAGGCCGGGCAGGACGGCGGCATCGACGGCAGCGTCGTTCCAGAACAGCGTGCCATCGGGCTTGATCGCCAGCCGGATGTCTTCCGGATGCTGCACTTCCGGCTGGCTTGCCACCTTGGGCAGGTCGACCTTGACCGCGTGGGTCAACAGCGGCGCGGTGACCATGAACACGATCAGCAGGACCAGCATCACGTCGATCAGCGGGATCATGTTGATCTCGGCCATGGGGCGCGAGCCGGCGCCGCTGTCGAGGTCGCCGAAGGCCATCAGCCGGCCTCCTGTGCGAGCGGCACGCCGTCCACCAGCAGGGCGTGGAGGTCGTGGGCGAAGCCGTCCAGTTCCGTCTGCAACACCCGGTTGCCACGCTGGAAGGCGTTGTAGGCGAGCACCGCCGGGATGGCGACCGAGAGGCCGAAGGCGGTCATCAGCAGCGCCTCGCCGACCGGGCCTGCGACCTGCTCCAGCCCGGCGTGGCCGCTCAGGCCGATGGCC
>JARLJM010000061.1 GCA_031291185.1 Parasulfuritortus sp.
AGGGCGCACGGTGGATGCCTTGGCAGAGATAGGCGATGAAGGACGTGGCAAGCTGCGATAAGCTTCGGTAAGCCGCACACAGGCGTTATAACCGGAGATTTCCGAATGGGGCAACCCTCCTAGGCAAACCCTAGGAACTACCTGCTGAATACATAGGCAGGTTAGAGCGAACTCAGGGAAGTGAACCATCTCAGTACCTGAAGGAAAAGAAAGAAACCTCGATTCCGATAGTAGTGGCGAGCGAACTCGGATGAGCCCAAACCCGTAGCATTTCGGTGCTTCGGGGGTTGTAGGGTCCGCAACAGTAGAGTTACCAATCTGGTCGATAGCCGAACCTTCTGGAAAGTTGGTCCATAGAGCGTGACAGGCGCGTAGGCGAAATTGATCCAGACTCGAAGCGGATACCTGAGTAAGGCGGGGCACGTGAAACCCTGCTTGAATCCACGGGGACCATCCCGTAAGGCTAAATACTAATCTCTGACCGATAGTGAACCAGTACCGTGAGGGAAAGGCGAAAAGAACCCCGTCGAGGGGAGTGCAAAGTACCTGAAACCGTGTGCCTACAAGCAGTGGGAGGGCTATGGCAGCAATGCAATGCCTGACCGCGTGCCTATTGCATAATGAGCCGGCTAGTGATTCTTGTCAGCAAGGTTAAGCGAAAGCGAGCCGCAGCGAAAGCGAGTCTTAATAGGGCGTTCAGTTGGCAGGAATCGACGTGAAGCGGGATGATCTACCCATGGCCAGGATGAAGGTGCGGTAACACGCACTGGAGGTCCGAACCGGTGTTTGTTGAAAAAAGCTCGGATGAGCTGTGGGTAGGGGTGAAAGGCTAATCAAATTCCGTGATAGCTCGTTCTCTCCGAAATAGCTTTAGGGCTAGCCTCGGATGATTTGCACTGGTGGTAGAGAGATGGATGGACTAGGGGGCTTTCCGGCTTACTGAATCCAACCAAACTACGAATGCCAGTGACAACCAGTCCGGGAGTCAGACGGTGGGGGCTAAGCCTCATCGTCGAGAGGGAAACAGCCCAGACCGCCTGCTAAGGTCCCCAAGTTACAGTTAAGTGGGAAAGGAAGTCGGAACGCTCAGACAGCCAGGAGGTTGGCTTAGAAGCAGCCATCCTTTAAAGAAAGCGTAATAGCTCACTGGTCAAGCGGTCCGGTGCCGACAATACAACGGGGCTAAAACTGTACACCGA
>JARLJM010000062.1 GCA_031291185.1 Parasulfuritortus sp.
ACCTTGTCGCCGGCCACCAGCTCCGTGTAGACCACGGCCGGGGTGTTGTCCCGGGTGTTGCGGCGGGCGCCGGCCGGGTCGGCCAGGATCGAGGCCCGGAGGGGGTTGTCCGGGTTGGTGTAGGCCCGGCGCACGCCTTCGTCCACCATCTCCTGCACACTCATGCCCGGCTCGAAACGCACGTCCATGCCGATCTTCATGAACACCACCGCCATGCCGGTGTCCTGGCAGATCGGTCGGTGCCCCTCCGCCGCCATCCGCGAGTTGACCAGTATCTGCGCCAGTGCGTCCTTGGCGGCCGGCGATTCCTCGCGGTCATAGGCCGCCTTCACGGCGCGCACGAAATCGAGCGGGTGGTAATAGGAAATGAACTGGAAGGCATCTGCGACGGACTGGATCAGGTCTTCTTGTTTGATGAGGGTCATGGCGGACCTCGAATGAAAAAAGGGCAGGCGCGTAGTCTACCGTGCCTGCCCCTTCAGATATTAAGCAACGTAGGGTGCAATAAGCGAAGCGCATTGCACCAAACCTGCCGCATAAAAACATCCGGCGCAATGCCCTGCGGTTATTGCGCCCTACACAAACCTCAGTCTTCGTCCTGATGCGGCTTGAACTCGGCAGCCAGTTGCTGCTGCACGTTGGGCGGCACCTGCTCGTAGTGGGACAGTTCCAGCGTATACGAGCCCTGGCCGCCGGTCAGCGCCTTGAGCCGCTGCTGGAAGTTATCCAGTTCGGCCAGCGGTGCCTGGCCGTCGATCACCATCATGCCGCCCCGGCCGGCCTGGCTGCCGGTGATCTGGCCGCGCCGGCCTGACAGGTCGCCGCTGACATCGCCGAAGAAGGCTTCAGGCACTGTCAGCTCGATGTTGACAATGGGTTCGAGCACGATCGGCTTGGCCTTGCTCATGGCATCGAGGAAGGCCTTCTTGCCGGCGGTGACGAAGGCGATTTCCTTGCCGTCGACCGGGTGGTTCTTGCCGTCGTAGACCGTGACTTTGACATCCTGGAGCGGGAAGCCCGCCACCGCGCCGAGGTCCATGGCTTGGCGCACGCCTTTTTCCACGGCCGGGATAAAGGTATTGGGAATCACGCCGCCCTTGACCGCATCGACGTATTCAAAACCGGCGCCCCGATCCATCGGTTCGACCCGCAAGTAAACCTCGCCAAACTGACCGGCGCCGCCGGTCTGTTTCTTGTGCCGGTGATGGCCCTCGGCGGCGGCCTGAATGGTCTCGCGGTAGGGAATGGTGGGCGGGTGGGTATCCACATCGAGTCGGAACTGCTCGCGCATCTTTTCCAGCACATTGGCCAGGTGCATCTCGCCCAGGCCGCGGATCACCGCCTCGTGGGTGGTGGCATCGTGCTCGACGTGGAGGCCGGGGTCTTCGGCAATCAGCTTGTGCAGCACTTCGGCCAGTTTGGAGGCATCCGACTGCTTCTTCGGCCGCACCGCCAGGCCGAATACGGCGTGGGGAAACTCCAGCGGCCGCATGTGGATGTGATCGACTTCTGGCGCATCATGCAACACGGTATCGAAATCGAGATCCTCCACCTTGGTCACGGCGCAGATGTCGCCCGGACCGCAGGTCTCGACCTCGGTCAGCTGCTTGCCCTGAAGCATGAACAGATGGCTGACCTTGAACGGCTTGCGCGACTCGCCGATATAGAGCTGCGCACCCACCGTGACCGTACCCTGATAAACCCGGAAGGTGCATATCTTGCCGACATACGGGTCCATCTCGACCTTGAAAACGTGCGCGATCACATGTTTGGCTGGATCGGGTTCGGAGTGGAACGGTGCGGCCGACTCGCCCTCGCCCAGCACGAACAGGGGCGGGTTGCCTTCGGCCGGATTGGGCAGCAGCTTGACCATGATGTCGAGCAGTTCCGCCACGCCGGTGCCGGTCTGTGCGGAGGTGAAGCAGACCGGCACCAGATGGCCTTCGCGCAAGGCCTGTTCGAACGGTGCGTGCAATTGTTCCGGCCGCACCTCGCCCTGCTCCAGGTAAACCGCCATCAGGTCTTCGTCGACCTCGACCACCTGTTCGACCAGGGCTTGATGGGCTTCGGCCACCGACGAGAAATCGGCCTCGCCACCGGGATTGAAGAAACAGTCGGTGACCTTGCTGCCGCCGGCGGACGGCAGGTTTATGGGCAGGCATTCGCGGCCGAATGCGGCCTGAATGTCGGCCAGCAGCACGGGCAGATTGACGCCGGGTGCGTCGATCTTGTTGACCACGATCATCCGGTCCAGCTTGCGGGTCTGGGCCCAGTGCATCATTCGGCTGGCGGTCAGTTCGATGCCCTTCTGGGCATCGATCACCACGGCCACCGTTTCCACGGCATCCAGCGCACCCATCGCCTGACCCATGAAATCGGGATAGCCGGGCGTGTCCAGCAGATGAATGCGGGTACCGGCATGATCCAGGTGGGCCACGGCCAGCTTCATCGAATGCAGATGGGTCTTTTCCAGCGGATCGTAATCGCAGACGGTATTGCCCTTGTCTATGCTGCCCGCCGCAGGAATGGCTCCGCTCCTGGCCAGCAGGGATTCGATGAGGGTGGTCTTGCCGGCGCCGCCATGGCCGACCAAGGCTAAGGTACGAACGTGCTCCGTATTGTTGGACATTTTTATTCCTGATGGGCTGAGAAGAGAGGCATCCGTCCAGTATAGGCAGGCCATTCGCGGCCTTCAACGGACATCCTCCTCTGAAAGGATCGCGAATGATCGCGCCGGTCATCGTACTTGCCCTATCATTTAGCCAAAGCCATTCGACTGAAGGGGAAAAAGGCATGGTGGTTCTTATCGTTATCGTCCTGGGAGTGATGTTCCTGGCCGTGGTCTACGGCATCACGATCTACAACGGCCTGGTCCAGATCAAGTACAACGTCAGCACGGCCTGGGCCAACATCGACGTCCTGCTCAAGCAGCGCCATGACGAGCTGCCCAAACTGGTCGAAACCTGCAGGCAATACAAGGAATTCGAGCAGGCCACGCTGGAGCGGGTGACCTCGGCCCGCGGCCAGGTCCATCAGGCACGCGAAAGCGGCGATATTCAGGCCCTCGGCGCCGCAGAAACGGCATTGCGCAGCGGCCTGGGCCAACTGTTCGCAGTCGTGGAGGCCTATCCGGACCTGAAGGCCAACCAGCAGTTCATGCAACTGCTGAGCCGGATCACCGCACTGGAAGATGGCATCGCCGACCGGCGCGAGCTGTATAACGAGAGCGTCAACATCAACAACGTACGCATCGAACAATTCCCCGATTCGGTCGTCGCCGGCATGTACAACTTCCGCCGGGCCCAGATGCTGAGCTTCGATGCCGAGGAAAAGCGGGACGTGAACATCAAGCGTCTGTTCGGTAGCTGATGCTCCGTATCTGGCGGGATTTCCTGGCGACCGGGGGCTACCTGCTCCTGGCCCCGATCAGTTTTCAGTTCGATGCGCCGGGCATCCGGACTGCGGGTCTGCTCGCCATCTTCGTCCTCGCCCTGACCGCCTGGCTGCTCAGCCTGCGTCGCCTGCGCGCCATCCGCGACACCCCGACTTCCCGCATTGCATCGGCCGCGCAGGGCTATGCCGAGCTCACCGGCAAGGGCCGTCCCATGCCGGGCCAGGAAATCCTGAGCCCCGCCCGCAACCTGCCCTGCCTGTGGTATCGCTATCGCCGTTTCAAGCGCAGCGGCGAGGACAACTGGCGCCAGATCGACTCCGGGGAAAGCGACACGCCGTTCATACTGGACGACGGTACCGGCCGTTGCCTGCTCGACCCGGTCGGCGCGGAAATCCTCACCGACCGGAAGGACAGCTACCAGGAGGATGGCTACCGGCTCGATGAGGAACTGCTGCTGATCGACGCCCCCATTTACGCGCTGGGGGAGTTCCGCAGTCAGCACGGCCTTTTTGACGAACGCACCGAATTGGGCAATGTCCTGGAAGACTGGAAACAGGACCAGGACGATCTGCTCCGTCGTTTCGATCTGAACGGCAACGGCGAGATTGAACCGCAGGAATGGCAACTCGCCCGTGCCGCCGCCCAAAGAGAAGTCGATGCACGCCGACAGGCGGCGACCGACGCACCGATCAGCCACGCCTTGATCCGGCCCCGAAGCGGCCGTCCATTTCTCATAGCCTGTTTTCCGCCGGAGCAACTGACCCGACGCTATCGCTGGCGGGTCTGGGTCCACTTCACACTCTG
>JARLJM010000063.1 GCA_031291185.1 Parasulfuritortus sp.
AGCGCATGGGCGTGGCCCTGGCTGCCATAGCCGACGATGGCGACTTTCTTGCCCTTGATCAGATTAACGTCGGCATCCCGGTCGTAATAAACGCGCATGTGCTGGTATCCCTTGCTTTGCTTCTTAAAACTGGCGCGTCCCCTATTACGTTTTCGCGAAGCTGTCACGTAACGGAGGGCGCTTTATAGAGGACAGCGTTGGGCTGAGCCCTTTTTCTTTCTACCCGATCGTCTTAACGCCCCGCCCGATCGCCGCCACGCCGGTCCGGCTCACTTCCGCCAGACCCAGCGGGCGCATCAGTTCGAGGAACGCGTCGAGCTTGTCCGTTGCGCCGGTCAGCTCAAAGATGAAGCTCTCGGTCGAGGCGTCGATCACGCGCGCGCGGAAGGCGTCGGCCAGGCGCAGCGCCTCCTGGCGATGTTCGCCGGTGCCGACGACTTTGATCAGCGCCAGCTCGCGGGCCAGATACGGCCCCTCCTGGCTCAGATCGAGCACCCGGTACACCGGCACGAGGCGGCCGAGTTGCGCCATGATTTGCTCGATCACCATTTCGGTTCCGCTGGTGACAACGGTGATCCGGCTCTTGCTGCGGTCGCGCTCGACCGGGGCGACGGTCAGGTTGTCGATATTATACCCCCGCCCGGAAAACAGCCCGATCACCCGTGCCAGCACGCCAGACTCATTCTCCACCAACACCGAGATGGTGGCGGACCGCAATTTCGTATCAGACATTATACCAGCGCCAATCCTGCATCGGTTACACCGCCGCCCTTGCCGTCATCCTTGTGCTCCGGCCCGAGCAGCATTTCGTTATGCGCGGCCCCCGAGGGGATCATCGGATAGACGTTTTCCTTCTGGTCCACGCAGATATCCGCGATCACCGGACGGTCCACCGCGATCATCTCGGCGATCACCCGGTCGAGATCGTCCACCGTCTCGGCGCGCAATCCAACGGCGTGGAAGCTCTCGGCCAGCTTGACGAAGTCCGGCAACGCCTCGGAATAGCTCTCGGAATAGCGGTTGCCATGCAGCAACTCCTGCCATTGCCGCACCATGCCCATATAGCGGTTGTTCAGAATAAAAATCTTCACCGGCAGCCGGTACTGCGCCA
>JARLJM010000065.1 GCA_031291185.1 Parasulfuritortus sp.
GGCGGCCTGCGCCGTTGTTTGTGCCGGTTCAGGTTGCCGGTCAACTCCGAGATGATCTCCCCTGCTGCGTGGAGAATCTGATTGAAGGTAAAACCGCACCGGTCCATTTCCCGGTAAAAGGCCTTTGCGAGTATTTTGGCAACCTTCCTCGGTTCCTGGGCGCTGAGCGTCATGAAAGCTCTGGAGTCGGTTACGCCCTCCAGAGCCATCGCCATCTGGGCGAAGCTGGAGTCCAGCATGCCCTGCAGGCGGCGCAGATGGATGGCCCGCCCCACCAGATCGGCGGCGAGTTCCGCGCGCGCAAGATCCTCTTCGGTAAACGGTGTACCCGCATTGCCGGCGCTGATGTTCAATACCCCGGTTGCCTGTCCTGCGATGGTTACCGGGCAAGCCATGAAACTGGCGGGTTCACCGGGATGCCGCATGGCGACTTTCAGGTTGGCCGCATTGATGTTCGTGATGCGCAGGGACTGACCCTCGGCCAGCACTTTGCCGGCAATACCCTGGCCTAGATTGGGCTTTTCTTCCCACGCCGCTTTCGGCAGATCACCATGCAACGCCACCAGTTTTAGCCGCAGGGCTTTGTCTCCATCTGCATCGAGCAGCATGAGTGAAACCCTGCCGGCGAACAGAAAATCACTGACCAGAGCCATCAAACTCGAAAGCGAACTGTCGGAGTCACCCTCGGACTCGAAACAGGCCAGTTTCCTCAGCTTGTCCATTTCCACGCGGATATCCATGTTCACTCCCTTGGTTCTTGTAAAATTGGCAGGGTATTGCGCCACCTTATGAACAGTAGCACTTTCAAGGACCAACAAGGTGAGTGTCAACAGGCCGCATTTTCGAACGAATGGCTGTCTAACTTTGTCGACTCAATCGCGTAGTCATGGAAACCAATGTTTCATTTTTCTGTCACATCCACGCCTGATACTTGTCGCCGCTCTGACTCAGTCGATTCTGACCGGTTAGCCTTGTCAGGGTTTCTGAACACCATGCCGAAGACTTTATTAACCCGGGCCGATTTGGCGGCCAGCCGCCCCTGATCCTTGATGAAAGAAAGCAAGCCGGAATGAGTAAAACCAGACAGTTCTTCCCCCGGCAGGTCGTGGAAGCGGGCGGAAACCGATGGGACTGGGCCTTGTTGCCCCTGGTTCTGGCCTTGCTGGTCTTGCTCGCCTATGGCGCCGAACAGATGGCCCGCCCCTTCCAGTTGGGTGAAACGCTACCCATTTCGCTGGACCCTATCAACCTGCCCTATTATCTGCTCCGCACTACGATGCGCATGTTCATTGCGCTTGGCGCATCCCTGCTGTTCAGCTGTGTGTTTGCGGCGCTAGCCGTGAAATACCGCACGGCGGAGAAGATACTGGTGCCGTTGCTGGACATACTCCAGTCCATTCCCATCCTGGGTTTCCTGTCCATCACGGTGACCGGTTTCATTGCCCTGTTTCCCGGCAATCTGTTCGGCGTTGAACTGGCGGCCATCTTTGCCATTTTCACCTCGCAGGCCTGGAACATGGCATTCAGCGCCTATCAGGGGTTTCGCACCGTCCCCGCCGAACTGACGGAAGCAGCGCGGGTGTTCCAGCTCTCCGGCTGGCAACGGTTCTGGCGTCTGGAGCTGCCTTTCGCCATGCCCGGCCTGGTGTGGAACATGATGATGTCCATGTCCGGCGGCTGGTTCTTCGTCGTGGCGTCGGAAGCCATCTCAGTATCCAACCAGAACATCAAGCTGCCAGGCATTGGCTCGTATATCGCCATGGCCATCGAGGCGCGCGACCTGCAGGCGATCGGCTGGGCGATCGGCGCCATGCTGATCGGCATTGCGTTATACGACCAACTCTTTTTCAGGCCGCTGATCGCCTGGGCGGACAAGTTCCGGTTCGAGGAGTCCGGCAGCGAAACGGCCCCCGGTTCCTGGCTGCTGGCCTGGCTGCACCGGACTGAACGGACCCAGGACATCGCCAGGATTTTCGTCCGTTTGCTGGAACGGTCGTTGGCCGTGTTCCGGCTCAGTTACGACGGCACCTCCATCAGGGCTCGACCCGATCAGAAATCGGCCGCGCCGCAACGCTTCTGGGACGCCATCATTGCCGCAGCCGTGTTCTATGCCGTGTGGACCCTGGTTCACTTCGTCCACACCGAAGTGGGCTGGACCGAGGTGGGCCGGGTGTTCGTGCTCGGCCTCTACACCATGTCCAGGGTGGTGGTTCTGATCTTCATTGCAGCCCTGATCTGGATTCCCATCGGCATCTGGATCGGGATGAATCCCCGTCTGGCCGAACGGGTCCAGGCCGTCGCCCAGTTCCTGGCCGCCTTCCCGGCCAACCTGATGTTCCCGGTGGCCGTGGTGGTGATCGTGCGCTACGGGCTCAATCCGGATATCTGGCTGTCGCCCCTCATGATCCTGGGGACGCAGTGGTACATCCTGTTCAATGTCATCGCCGGCGCCTCCACCGTCCCCACGGAACTGCGCTACGCGGCCCGGAATTTCGGTCTGACCGGCTGGCTCAAGTGGCGGCGCTATCTGCTGCCGGCAATCTTCCCGAGCTTCGTGACCGGCGCCATCACGGCCTCCGGCGGCTCATGGAACGCCAGCATCGTGGCCGAATATGTAACCTGGGGAAACACCACGCTGAAGGCGCATGGTCTCGGCAGCTACATCGCCGAGATGACCTCGATCGGCGACTTCCCCCGCATCGCCCTGGGCATTGGCGTCATGTGCGTCTTTGTCATGGGATTCAACCATTTTGTCTGGCGACGGCTGTATCGCATGGCCGAAAACCGTCTGCACTTCTAAGGGGCATAAGCAGATGAGCACCCCCATTATCGAGATCAAGTCGGTAAACAAGTCCTTCCGCTCCGCGGATGGGTCCGCGCGTACCGTACTTGAAGGCGTCGATTTCACCTTGTTTGAAGGCGAGATCGTCGCCTTGCTGGGGCAATCCGGATCGGGCAAGTCCACCCTCCTGCGCATCATGGCCGGGTTGATCGGCGCCGACAGCGGCCAGGTCGCCTATCGGGGATTACCTCTTTACGGCCCGGCGCGCGGTATCAGCATGGTGTTCCAGTCATTCGCCTTGTTCCCCTGGCTGACCGTGCAAAAGAATGTGGAACTGGGGCTGGAGGCCCAAGGCATGGCGCCCGAGGAACGCGCCCGCCGCGCCGAAGCCGCCATCGAGCTGATCGGTCTGTCGGGCTTCGAGGGGGCGCTGCCCCGCGAGCTGTCCGGGGGCATGCGGCAACGGGTCGGGATCGCCCGCGCCCTGGTCCTGGAGCCGGAAGTCCTGCTGATGGACGAAGCCTTTTCGGCCCTCGATGTCCTCACCGGCGAGCGCCTGCGCGACGACATCCTCGAACTGTGGGAAACCCGCCAGATGCCGACCAAGGCGATCCTGGTCGTCTCCCACAATATCGAAGATGCGGTGATGATGGCCGACCGGGTCCTGGTGTTTGGCAGCGATCCGGGCCGGGTCCGGGAGGAACTGCCGATCAGGCTGTCCCGTCCGCGCGAGGTTGAAAGCCAGGAGGTCCGCTCGTTGATCGACACGGTCTATGGGCTGATGACCACTGGAGCCGGACGAGTGGGACGGACACCCGGCAAGGAAACACGGCTGCAACTGGGCGACCGGCTGCCGATCGCGGACATCGCGCGGATCGAAGGCATCCTGGAACTGCTCGCCGACGAGCCTTTCCGCGGCCGGGCCGACCTGCCGAAACTGGCCGAGGAAACGGAACTCACCGACCACGAACTGCTGGACGTATCGGCAGCCCTCGCCCTGCTCGGCTTTGCCAACCTGGCCCAAGGCGACATCGTCATTACCCCGCTGGGCGAACGCTATGCACGGGCCGGCAATCAGGAGCGCAAGGCGATCTTCGGGGCGCAAGTGCTCGAACATGTGCCCCTGGTCGCCTACATCCGCCACGGTCTGGCCCAGGACCCCTCCGGCGATTTGCATGAAGACCTGTTCCTCAAGCTGCTCAATTTCACCCTCGATGAGGCAGAGGCCGAACGGGTTCTGAGCGTGGCGATCGAGTGGGGTCGGTATGGCGATGTCTTTGAATACAACTTCAACACGGGCGTGATCCAGCTCCCGGAGGACGAGTAATCATCCGGGCTGCAGCAAAGAGGCTTATATCCGGTCGCCCGGAGCTACCAGGCTCCACTCCAGAAGGGCGACAAAGCCATCGCGAACAGTCATGAGCAAGGTGTTTCCAGAGACGTGAAAGAGCTCGCCGGGCGGCCTGCCGTGGGCTTCTTCCCAGCCATTGGCACGCCGCACATGAATCAGCACGCCCTTCACCTGCGCCAATACCTCATAAGGACCGAAGGCCCGTATCTGACGCAACAAATGCGCAACGGACTGTCCGAAATCCAGTGTCCGGTCGGCATCGCTCCAATGCCGCCAATAGCTTCCCTCGCTTTGCGGCACGGCATCGCGCCATAGATCCTGAAAGCCGTCCGCCACACGCCGGGCCAGGCGTTTTGTCGCAAGCTGCAGGCGCAGATCGAGAACATCGAAGCCATCGCCTTCCTGCACCGGGAACACCTCCTGGGCCAGAACATCGCCCGCGTCGAATGCATGTTCCAGTTTGTGGCAGGACACTCCCCAGGTCCGATGCCCATCCAGAATCGCCTGCACAAGCGGCATCGGGCCTCGGCCGATGGGCAGCGGCGACGGATGAAAATTGACCGCATAAGGCAAAAATGGCCTCCAGTCCGGGATGCGCCAGTTGTAGCTGGCAACCACCAATGCCTGGCAGCCCCGAGCCGCCAGATCGACCAGATCATCCTGGCGGAGGCGGGACATTTGAACACCGGCCCCGCTCCGCTCGGCGCACTCGATCATGTTCCTGTTGAAAAAAATCCGGTTGTCCACCGGCACGGTAAACAGCTTTACTGGCTGCCAGCCGGCCTCCAGCAAGCCGTTGAACACGCCGATATAGCGGTCCGTACCGGTGATGGCAAAACGCATCCTTGTGCCCGCCGAACAGTTTGTCTTCATGCGGTCAGGTCGATACCGGTAACCGCCGGACTGGAACTGTCTGTCGGGTTGGAAGACGAGGCCGGCGTGGCAGAAAATTGCTTCGGTTCTGATTCGTGCTGCTCTGACCACGCGGCGGTGTATAGATGCAGGATGAAACCGACATGCGTTGACTCCTTCTCAGAAACACTCAAATGAGACATGAGCTTCACCCTCATTGTGGTGGTGGAGGCGGCAGCGGTACCGACGGATATGTCGCGGGCGGCAGGACAATGACTGTCTGGGGCGTTGCCCGGCGTCCGTAATAGCGGACTCCAGATGCCGACGGCAGGACATTGCCCTTGGCATACATGCACTGCTCGTAGGCGATGTCATAACGGCGCTGCAGCGACATTCCGCCCCGGCTGGCGGAATCGGCGCCGACCACGCTGCCCATCAGCAGGCCCATGCCCGCCCCGGCACCGGCCGCCTCGCCGCGGCCGCCACCGATAAGCGCCCCGGCCGCGGCACCAATGACGGTTCCGGCAACAGCACTGGAAACAACCTGGTTCTGCGCGGCCTGCCCCGGCTCCACGCCGACCTGCTGGCGGGCGAAATCGCGGCAATACTGATCGTCGGCCTGGAACACTTCGAACGGCTTGCCGGCCGGCGGCATGACCGCGACATTGGGGGCCAAGGGCTCATTGGCGCACCCCGCCAGCAGGAAGCTGGTCATCACCCCGATGGATATCAGATGGCGTTTCATGGCTGCACCCCGTCTAGTGAACATCCGGAGGCGTGGCTGGCACCGCTTTCCAGCCTTCCGGACAGGAATTGACATAGGGGTAATAGGACTTGGCCGAGATGCAGTAATACCAGGTCGGGGCAGGCGCGGCCGTGCCCTGCGCGCCGGGCCCGCTCACGGGCGGTTGGACCACGACTGTGGACGGCTGAGGCGCCTGCTGGACAACCACCGGGGGCGTATCCGGATAGACGACCTGCGGCACGGTTCCAAGATAGACGATGGGAGGCACGGCCCACCACCACGGATCACCGTAATAGCCATGCCAGCCGTACCCGCCGTGATGAAACCGGTCGGCCATGGCTGGCGCGGAAATCGCAATTGCGGCCAACGCCAGGGTAAATGTGAGTGACGATCTGTTCATGATTCACCTCTCGATAAAAAGCTCCGTTAGTTCACGAATGACCGACTCATCATTCGCGCGGCCGGTCATGCTCGTTTGCCTGACCGGAATGGTCGCGCCCCCAATCCTGATGACGCTCGAAGTGCGGTCGCATCAGGTTGTCGCGCACGATCTCGTTCAGCACCTCGCGCTGTTCCGGACTCAATACGGCTTGCAGGTTCTCGGTGGCCTTGGCGATGGCATTCAGCTTGGCGCCCATCTCGTTGACCCGGTCGGCGCGGAACTGGATCATCCTGGCGGCATCCGCATCACGCGGCGGCTGTTTTGCCATGGCATCGGGAGTCGCTTCGACCGCCGCCTCGTAGGCCTTCCAGGCATGCATTTGTGAGGCCTTTATTTCCAGGCGTTCCGCCATCTTGTCCAGCGCAAAACGCAGCCAGACCTGCTTGTGAGCCTGCCGGCTCGATGCCTGGACTGCATTCGGGTTTTCCTCGCTGAAGGCCGGGGCGGCCGTGCCGAACATGGTTGCGCTCAGCACGATGGCCGCGAGGGAGTGACTGAGACCAAGACGTGGGGTAATCATTTCTGTGTCCTCCGGATAAGGCTATTTTGGAGAACTCATTTCACACCCCGCATGTAAATGCGCTTTGAACGGCACACGAGTTTTGTAAATGATCGGTAACAGTTTGTTAACCGGCAGCACAAACACTGGCAAGCATGGGGCCAGGCGTTATCCTTCGCGAAACGATTCAACCCGGATAATTCTTTAGGGCGTGTGAAGATGGCGAGGCGAAGCGTGAGTCAGTTCGGGCGGTTGCGAGGAGGCCATAGCCGAGTCCATGGCCGACGAGAAAGCGCTCGAAATGGCCGCGATCCGACCGCCAGGGCACACGCAGGCGCGCAGCGCCGCCTAATGGATTTTCTGGGTTCAAGCTGGGTGGATGGATGAAGAGACTTCTGGTGGTGGACGACGACAAGGCCCTGAGGAAACTGCTGGGCGACTATCTCGGCGAGAACGGGTACGAGGTCGTCCTGGTCGGCGATGGCGAGGCCATGCGGCAGGAACTGGCCAGGACCGCGTTCGACCTGATCATTCTCGATCTGATGCTGCCCGGCGAAGACGGCCTCACCCTGTGCCGGGACATGCGGGCGCGATCCAGCGTGCCGATCCTGATGCTGACCGCACGGGGTGATGAACTGGATCGCATCATCGGCCTGGAAATGGGCGCCGACGACTACCTGGCCAAGCCCTTCAACCCCAGGGAGTTGCTGGCCCGGATCAGGAACATCCTGCGCCGCTCGCAGGAGAGCCCGGGAACGGGCGCCGCGCCGCGCCAGCTGATCTTTGCCGGCTGGACGCTCGACTTGTCCGCCCGCCACCTGATCGATGCCGACGGCATCGTCAACCCGCTGTCCAACGGCGAGTTCAAGCTTCTGCAGGTGCTGGCCGAACATCCGCGCACCATCCTGTCCAGGGACCAGTTGATGGATGTGCTGTCCGGGCGCGAGGCCTTGCCCTACGACCGGACCATCGACGTGATGATCAGCCGGCTGCGTCGCTGCCTGCGCGACGACGCCAGGGATCCGCTCCTGATCAGGACCATACGCAATGAAGGCTACATGCTCTCGACCCAGGTGGAGCAACGGGCATGAAGCTGTTTCCGCGCAGCCTGTTCGGCCAGATGCTGCTCGCCCTGGTGGCGGGCATGGCCGTTTCCCTGACCCTCACCGTCTGGTTCCTGATGCATGACCGGGCGCGCCAGTTCGATCATTTCATGGGGGTGCATGTCGCGCAGCGCGTGGTCAATCTGGTTGCCATACTGGACGGTTCCACGCCTGATGAACGCAACCGCCTGATCCGGATATTCAACACCACGCCGTACCGCCATATGGTGCTGGACCAGCCCTGGGCCATCTTGAACAGCGGCATGAGCCAGCAGATGCAGACCTTCACCAGCACGCTGAGCCAGGAACTGGGGCCGGATTACCCGGTCCAGATCCTGTTCCTGGGCAAGGCCGGCAACGCGACCGGAATGGCGCCCGCCGACCCCCGTGACCTGGGCGGGCGGTTTACAGCGCTGCGTGCCGTCATCCAGGTACGTCTGGGCGATGGCACGGTGCTCACCCTCAGCCAGTCGTTCCCTGCTCCGCACGCCAGCGAGACCTATCTGATCATCGGCAGCCTCATCCTCATGGGACTGACCATCGCCCTGCTCACCGGATGGGTGGTGCGCCGCCTGACCCTGCCGCTTCGCGCGCTGGCCAATGCCGCCAACAGTCTGGTGCTCAATCTGGACCAGCCGCCGGTGCCGGTGACCGGCTCGGCCGAAGTGGCCAGCGCCGCCAGCGCCTTCAACGCCATGCAGAAAGAATTGAAAAAGCTGCTGGAAACGCGGTCGCAAGCCCTGGCCGGGGTATCCCACGATCTACGCCTGCCGATCACCCGTCTGCGCCTGCGCGCTGAACGGATTCCAGACCCGGAACTGAAGGCCGAAATTGCGGTCGATCTGGACGAAATGGATGCCATGATCGCCACCACGCTGGACTTCCTGCGCGCCGGCCGGAGCAGCGAAAAACAGGTCAAGCTCAATCTGGCCGGTCTGCTCGAACTGGTCAGCACGGAAATGGAAGAAGCGGGAGCAACGGTGAAAATGAGCGGAGCCATTCCGGCCCGGATACTGACGCGGCCGATCGCCTTGCGTCGCTGCCTGACCAATCTGATGGACAATGCCCGCCGCTATGGCGGAGGACAGATCGACGTGGACGTATCGAGCACCGCCTCGACCGTGGAAATCCGCATTGGCGACCATGGCCCGGGCATCCCGACGGCAGAAACGGACCGCGTCTTCGAGCCGTATGTCAGGCTCGACACCTCGCGTTCGCGCGACACCGGGGGCACCGGCCTGGGCCTGTCCATCGCCCGCGCCATCGCCCGCCAGGAAGGCGGCGAGATCCGGCTCGAATCACGGCCGGGCGGGGGACTGCTGGCGATCCTGAGTCTACCTGCCTATTCATGACCGGTACTCTGTCCAGAATCCATTCAGATTTTGCCATCCGTTTGATATAAACCAGCTAGCCCACAACAGGTAACCGAACATGAGTACAGCCCCCTCCCGCCGACGTCCACTTCGCACCGTTCTGATCGCGGCTGTCCTGCTCGGCCTGATCGGCGGCGCCTGGTACTGGAGCGACCACCGCGCGCAGCCTGATGCCGCCGCCGGTGGCCATGGCGGCATGCGTGGCGGCGCGGGTAGCAGTCATGCCCAGCCGGTATCGGTGACCGGGGCGAAGACCATGGACATCCGGGTCTGGCTGAATGCGCTCGGCACAGTCACCCCGCGCAACCTGGTGACGGTGCACACCCAGGTGGACGGCACCCTGCTCAAGGTGAACTTCAACGAAGGGCAAATGGTCAAGTCAGGCCAGGTACTGGTCGAGATCGATCCGCGTCCGTTCCAGATCGCGCTGGATCAGGCCAGGGGACAGCTGACCCGCGACACCGCCCTGCTCGACAATGCCCGGATCGACCTGACCCGTTATCAGAAACTGCTGGCCAAGGACGCCATCCCGAGCCAGCAGGTCGACACCCAGAATGCCCTGGTACGCCAGTATCAGGGCACGGTCGAAACGGACCGCAGCCTGGTCGCCAATGCCCAGTTGCAGCTCGGCTGGACCCATGTCACCGCACCGTCTTCCGGCCGCATCGGCCTGCGCCAGGTCGACCCCGGCAACCAGGTGCATACGACCGATGCCAACGGCCTGGCCAGCATCGCCCAGCTGCAGCCGACCACCGTGCTGTTTGCCGTGCCGGAGGCCGATTTGCCGGCGATCAACCAGCGACTGGCGAAACAGGAAGCCATTCCGGTCGAGGCCTGGGACCGGGACCAGAAGAGCCATCTGGCCGATGGTCGTCTGCTCACCACCGACAACCAGATCGATCCGACCACCGGCACCATCAAGATCAAGGCGGAGTTCGCCAACCGCGACAACGCCCTGTTCCCCAACCAGTTCGTCAACGTCCGCCTGCTGCTCGACACCCAGCGCCAGGTCGTGGCCGTGCCGACCGCTGCGGTCCTGCGCGGCGACAAGGGCAGCTTCGTCTACCGGGTCGAAGCCGGCGGCAGCGTGGCGATGATCCCGGTCACGCCCGGCACCATCGACGGCGACTGGATGGCCGTGACCGGCGAGATCAAGGCCGGCGACAAACTGGTTACCGACGGCACCGACAAACTGCGCGACGGCGCCAAGGTCGAAGTGATCGTGCCCGGCGCGAAAAACGCCGAGGCCGGAGGCAAGGGCGGCAAGTCCCGTCCCAAGGGTGGATGGAAGCATAAAGCCGCCAGCGACAGCGCCCAATAAGCCGGTACCGCCATGAACCCGTCACGCCTGTTCATCCTGCGGCCGGTAGCCACTTCGCTGCTGATGCTGGCCATCCTGCTGGCCGGCGCCGTGGCCTACCGGCTGCTGCCGATCTCGGCCCTGCCCGAGGTCGACTACCCGACCATCCAGGTCATGGCCCTCTATCCCGGCGCCAGCCCGGAGGTGGTCACCGCCTCCATCACCGCGCCGCTGGAACGCCAGCTCGGCCAGATGCCGGGACTCAAGCAGATGTCCTCGACCAGCTCCGGCGGCGCCTCGGTGATCACCCTGCGCTTCGACCTGGCCCTGACCCTGGACATCGCCGAGCAGGAGGTGCAGGCCGCGATCAACGCCGCCTCCAACCTGCTGCCCACCGACATGCCGCTGCCACCGGTCTACAGCAAGGTGAACCCGGCCGACGCCCCCATCCTCACCCTGGCCGTGACCTCGCCCTCGCTGCCGGTCACCCGCCTGCACGATCTGGTCGAGAACCGCATCGCCCAGAAGATTTCCGAATTGCCGGGCGTCGGCCTGGTCAGCCTGGCCGGCGGACGCAAGCCCGCGGTGCGCATCCAGGCCAACCCGAAGGCCCTGGCGGCAGTCGGCATGTCGCTGGACGACCTGCGTTCGGTGATCGGCACGGCCAACGTCAACACGCCCAAGGGCAATTTCGACGGCGCACTGCGCGCCTCGGCGATCGACGCCAACGACCAGCTGAAATCGGCCGACGAGTACGTCAACCTGGTCATCGCCTACAAGAACGGCGCGCCAATCCGGCTCAAGGACGTGGCCAATGTCATCGACGGCGCCGAAAACGCGCACCTGGCGGCCTGGGCAAACACCAGTCCGGGCGTGATCCTCAACGTGCAGCGCCAGCCCGGCGCCAACGTCATCGAGGTGGCCGACCGGATCAAGGCCGACCTGCCCGCGCTCAAGGCCAGCCTGCCCGGCGCCATCGACGTCACTCTGCTGTCCGACCGCACCGTCACCATCCGCGCCTCGGTCGCCGACGTGGAATTCTCGCTGCTGCTGGCGGTGGCATTGGTGGTGATGGTGATCTTCCTGTTCCTGCGCAGCCTGCCGGCCACCTTCATTCCCAGCCTGGCGGTGCCGATCTCGCTGGTCGGCACCTTCGGCGTGATGTACCTCGCCGGGTTTTCGATCAACAACCTGACCCTGATGGCCATGACCATCGCCACCGGCTTCGTGGTCGACGACGCGATTGTGGTGATTGAAAACATCACGCGGCATCTCGAAGATATGTCGCGTGATGTTTCGGCGCAGGCTAACCTCGGCCCAGCCGAGGTTAAGGACGCATCAGCGTCCGGCCGGAACCAGAACATCACCCGCTACATCGAGGCCGGCGACCCACCGATGGAGGCGGCCCTGAAGGGCTCGAAGCAGATCGGCTTCACCATCATCTCGCTGACCTTCTCGCTGATCGCGGTGCTGATTCCGCTGCTGTTCATGGGCGACGTGGTCGGCCGGCTGTTCCACGAGTTCGCCATTACCCTGGCGGTGGCCATCCTGATCTCGGCGGTGGTCTCGCTGACCCTGACCCCGATGCTCTGCGCCCGGCTGCTGCGCGCCGAAACGACGCAGAAACACGAGCCGCACCCGCTGTTCCAGCGCATCGTCGACACCTACGGCCGGGCGCTGACCTGGGTGCTGGACCGGCAGACCGCAACGCTCTGGGTCGCCCTGGCCACCCTGGCGCTGACCGTTGCGCTCTACATCTGGATTCCGAAAGGCTTCTTCCCTGTGCAGGACACCGGCCTGCTGCAGGGCATCACCGAGGCCGACCAGTCGATCTCCTACGCCGCCATGGCCGAACGCCAGCAGGCCATGGCCGCTGAAATACTCAAGGACCCGGCGGTGGCGAGCCTGTCCTCGTTCATCGGCGTCGACGGCGGCAACGTCACCCTGAACAGCGGCCGCATGCAGATCGCCCTGAAGCCGCTGGCCCAGCGCCACGAGTCGGCGACCGCGGTCATGCGCCGGCTGGCCGAGGCCGCCAAGCACGTTCCCGGCATCACCCTCTACCTGCAGCCAGTGCAGGACCTGACCATCGAGGACCGCATCTCGCGCGCCCAGTACCAGTTCATGCTCGGCTCGCCCGATGCCCAGGCACTGGCCGAGTGGGTGCCCAAGCTGGTGACGCGGTTGAAGCAACTGCCGCAACTGTCGGATGTCGCCAGCGACCTGCAAAACAACGGCCTGCAAGCCTACGTGGACATCGACCGCGACGCCGCCGGACGTCTGGGCGTAACGGTCGCGGCGGTCGACAACGCCCTCTACGACGCCTTCGGCCAGCGCCTGATCTCGACCATCTTCACCCAGTCCAACCAGTATCGCGTGGTGCTGGAGGTCGCGCCCCAGTTCCAGGCCGGACCGGGCGCCCTCGACGGGCTCTATGTACCGACCGCCGCCGGCCAGCAGGTGCCGCTGGCCTCCGTGGCGCATATCGAAGAGCGGGAAACTCCGCTCCTGATCAATCATGTCGGCCAGTTTCCCGCCGCCACCGTGTCCTTCAACCTGGCCCCCGGCGCCGCGCTCGGCGATGCCGTGGATGCAATCGACAAGGCCGAGTCGGAAATGGGCCTGCCGCTCTCGATCGAGACCAGCTTCCAGGGCGCGGCGCTGGCCTTCCAGTCCTCGCTGACCAACACGCTGCTGCTGATCCTGGCGGCCGTGGTGACCATGTACATCGTGCTGGGTGTGCTGTACGAGAACGCCGTGCACCCGGTCACCATCCTGTCCACGCTGCCCTCGGCCGGTGTCGGCGCGCTGCTGGCCCTGATGGTGTCGGGGCGCGAACTGGATGTGATCGGCATCATCGGCATCATCCTGCTGATCGGCATCGTCAAGAAAAACGCCATCCTGATGATCGACTTCGCCCTCTCCGCCGAACGCGAGCAGGGACTGTCCGCGCGCGATGCCATCTACCAGGCCTGCCTGCTCCGGCTGCGGCCGATCCTGATGACCACGATGGCTGCCATGCTCGGCGCACTCCCTTTGATGCTGGGCACCGGGGTCGGCTCGGAACTGCGCCAGCCGCTGGGTCTGGCCATGGTCGGCGGCCTGCTGGTCAGTCAGGTCCTGACCCTGTTCACCACGCCGGTGATCTATCTGGCGTTTGATCGGTTGGCGGCCAGGTTCAGAAACAGACGCAGCGCGGCTGAGCCTGTATGAATTTCTTCGCCACGTTCATCCATCGCCCGGTCGCCACCACGCTGCTGACCCTGGGCATCGTCCTGGCCGGGGTGGCGGCCTGGTTCAACCTGCCGGTGGCACCCCTGCCGCAGGTCGATTTCCCGACCATCTCGGTCAGCGCCTCGCTGCCCGGCGCCAGCCCGGAGACCATGGCGGCGACCGTGGCGACTCCCCTGGAGCGGACCCTGGGCCGCATCGCCGGAGTGACCGAGATCACCTCGTCCAGTTCGCTCGGCAACACCCGGGTGACCCTGCAGTTCGATCTCGATCGCGACATCGACGGTGCGGCACGCGACGTGCAGGCCGCCATCCAGGCGGCACGATCCTTGCTGCCGTCCAGCCTGCCGTCGATGCCGACCTATCGCAAGGTCAATCCGGCCGACGCGCCGATCATGATCCTGTCGCTCACCTCGGACACGCTGTCGCGCGGCCAGATGTACGACGCCGCCTCGACCGTGTTGGCACAACGCCTGTCGCAGGTCGACGGTATCGGACAGGTCAACATCGGCGGCGGCGCGCTGCCGGCGGTCCGGGTGGAATTGAACCCAACCGCGCTCAACCACAGCGGCCTGTCGCTCGACAACGTGCGCACCGCCATCGTCGCCGGCAATGCCTACCGGCCGCTCGGCTCGCTGGAGGACGGCGACCGTCACTGGCAGCTCAGCACCAACGACCAGGGCCGCTCGGCAGCGGATTTCCGGCCCCTGATCCTGCGCTACGTCAACGGCGCGGCGGTGCGCCTGACCGATGTCGCCGAGGTCCAGGACTCGGTCCAGGACGTGCGCACCTACGGCGCCGCCAAGGGCCGCCCGGCCGTGCTCCTGATCCTGTTTCGCCAGCCCGGCGCCAATATAATCCAGACCGTGGACAGCGTGCGTGCCCTGCTGCCGCGCCTGCGTGCGACCATCCCGGCCGCGATCGACCTTGCCGTGGTCATGGACCGTACGCCGACCATCCGCGGCTCGCTACGCGAAGTGGAACGCACCCTGAGCATCGCGGTCGGGCTGGTGATCCTGGTCGTGTTCCTGTTCCTGCGCCGGGTGCGCGCCGCGCTGATCCCGACCATCGCCGTGCCGGTCTCCCTGATCGGCACCTGCGCGGTCATGTACCTGGCCGGCTACAGCATCGACAACCTGTCGCTGATGGCACTGACCGTAGCCACCGGCTTCGTGGTCGACGACGCCATCGTGGTGACCGAGAACATCAGCCGCCACCTTGAGGCCGGCATGGCGCCTTTCGCCGCGGCGCTCGCCGGGGTGCGCGAGATCGGCTTCACCGTGGTCTCGATCAGCCTGTCCCTGGTCGCGGTATTCATCCCCATCATGTTCATGGGCGGCATCGTCGGCCGACTGTTCCACGAGTTCGCCATCACCCTGTCGTCCGCCATTCTGGTCTCCATGGTGGTGTCCCTCACCACCACCCCCATGCTCTGCGCCCATCTGCTCACGCCCCGGCCGAAGAAGGTTGCAACCGGCGCCTGGGCCCGCTGGAACGCTCGACTGCTGCGCCGACTCAAGTCCGGCTATCGCGCCAGCCTGGCCTGGACCTTGCGGCACAGCGCCTTCATGCTGGTCCTGCTGGCCCTGACCATCGCCTTCAACGTGCACCTTTACGTCACCATCGCCAAGGGCTTCTTCCCACAGCAGGACACCGGCCGGATCATGGGCAACGTTCAGGCCGACCAGAGCATCTCCTTCCTAGCCATGCGCCAGAAAATGCAGGACCTGATGGCCATCGTCCAGCGCGACCCGGCGGTCGACACGGTGGTCGGCTTCACCGGCGGCGGACAGAAGAACTCCGGCTTCATGTTCATCACCCTCAAGCCTCTCAGCGAAGGCCGGCCATCGGCCCTCAAGGTCGTGGCACGACTGCGCGCCAAGCTCGCGCACGAACCCGGCGCCAATCTGTTCCTGAACCCGGCCCAGGACGTGCAGATCGGCGGCCGCCAGGCCAACGCCACGTACCAGTACACCGTGCAGGCCGATCGACTCACCGACCTGCGCCTCTGGGAACCACGCATCCGCCGCGCCCTGGCCGGCATGCCCGAGTTGGTCGACGTCAACAGCGACGAACAGGACAAGGGCTTGCAGACCAGCCTGGTGTTCGACCGGGACCGGATGGCCAGCCTGGGCCTGACCATGAGCGCGGTCGATTCCACCCTCAACAACGCCTTCGGCCAGCGCCAGGTGTCGGTGATCTACAACCCGCTCAACCAGTATCGGGTGGTGATGGAGATGGCCCCGGCCTGGCTGACCAACCCGGAGGCCCTGCGCTCGGTCTGGTTCAGCACGTCCACTGGCGGACAGGTGGCCCTGAGCGACATTGCCCGCATCGAAACCACCAGGACGCCGCTGGCGGTGAACCATCAGGGCACCTTCCCGTCCAGCACCATCAGCTTCAACCTGCCGCCGGGCGAGTCGCTGGGCCAGGCTTCCGACGCGATCGACCGGACCCTGGCGGTGATGGGCGTGCCGACCAGCGTGCACGGCAGCTTCCAGGGCACGGCCAAGGTGTTCCAGCAATCGCTGGCCAGCCAGCCGGTCCTGATCCTGACTGCCCTGCTGACCATCTACATCGTGCTCGGCGTCCTTTACGAAAGCCTGATCCACCCCATCACCATCCTGTCCACGCTGCCCTCGGCCGGGGTCGGGGCGCTGATGGCGCTGATGGCCTTCGGCCACGAATTCGATGTCATCGCCCTGATCGGCGTCATCCTGCTGATCGGCATTGTCAAGAAGAACGCCATCCTCATGATCGACTTCGCCATCGGCCATCAGCGCCGCCACGGCTCGGGCGCCGCGCGGGCCATCTTCCGCGCCGCCCAGATGCGCTTCCGGCCGATCATGATGACCACCCTGGCGGCCACCTTCGGCGCCGTCCCGCTGGCCCTGGGCAGCGGCGACGGCGCCGAGCTGCGCAACCCGCTCGGCATCGCGATCGTCGGCGGCCTGATCGTGAGCCAGGCCCTGACCCTCTACACCACGCCGGTCGTCTATCTGATGATGGACCGGCTGCGCAACCTGGTCATGCGTCGCCCGGTCTCCGCCGTGCCGGCGCTGCAACCCGTCTGAAGGAGTAAACGGTGCGCCCCATCCTGTTCGTTCCCCTGTTCTGGCTGGCCGCCTGCACGGTCGGCCCCGACTATCAGCGCCCCGAGATGAAGCTGCCCGAACGGTTCAGCGAGGCCGGCGGCGAATGGCAGACCGCCCAACCCACCGCGCTCAAGGTGCCCGAACGCTGGTGGAGCATGTTCGGCGACGCCGAGCTCGACCGGCTGGAAAGCCGGGTGACGATCGACAACCAGAGCCTGAAGGTCGCCGAGGCCCAGTATCGAGCCGCGCGGGCCGCCGTCGACAGCGCCGCCGCCGCGCGCTTGCCGACCGTGACCGGCTCGGCGACAGCCAGCCGAGGGCAGGCCAAAGGCGTGACGGCCGACAGCTACGGCCTGTCCGCCAGCGCCAACTGGGAAATTGACCTCTGGGGACGGGTGCGGCGCAGCGTCGAGGCTGCCCAGGCCAAGGCCGAGGCCAGCGCGGACGACCTGGCGGCTGTCCGGCTGTCGACCCAGGCCCTGCTCGCCCAGACCTGGTTCCAGCTGCACGCCGCCGACCTGCAGATCCATCTGCTGCAACGCACCCGGACCGCCGATGCGCGCTTCCTCGACCTGACCCGCGACCGGCACGATGCCGGGGTCGCCTCCGGCCTCGATGTCGCCCAGGCCGAAACCCAGCTCAA